>CAZQJX010000077.1:10277-11976 GCA_964592965.1 uncultured bacterium | reverse complement strand
GGCCACCAGGGACTCGAACCCCGAACCCGCTGATTAAGAGTCAGCTGCTCTGCCAATTGAGCTAGTGGCCCACCAGCTTTTGCAATTAATATAATAAAAATTTGCGCCAAAAAGTCAAGCGATTGGTCGCTCTCTCAGCTTTTAATAAAGCTTTTTAGTCATCTAGGAAAAGCTATTTAAAAGCAAAAAACCTAAAATCTTGTTTACTTGCCGAAGCTACTTTTTAGCTAAAACTGCCACACTAAAATTTTTAATAATCTTTACTCAAAATCAGCCCTTATTCAAATCTATTAAAACATCTCTCAATTTAATTTTTTAAAAACAATACAAAACCGAATAAACTTCCCTAAATAGAGCATCTGGATTTCTCTACTAAAAATTTTCAATCTTCCTTTTGTTCAAAAATTCTGCTATGATTAAACAAAAAAAATAAAAGGAGCAAATTAATGAATTGGGAAGAATATTTAAAAAACCAAGCTTTTGATGACTTTGCAAATTATGTATCACCTGGCAAAGCCAATGCCTATAAGCTTCTTGGCTTTGATTTTATACCCACTAAAAGGGAAGGGGTGTGGATTTATGATGATAAGGGGAATAAGTATATAAACTGCAGGTCAAGCGGTGGTGTGTTTAATTTTGGGCATCGTCCCAAAGAAATAATTGATGAGCTTAAAAAAGCTATTGAACTTTTTGACATTGGCGACCATCTCCTTGCCAGCGGTGCAAGGGCGCTTTTAGCAAAAAAATTAGCAGAACTCACACCAGGGGATATTCAATATACGGTTTTTGGTGTTGGCGGAGGAGAGGCAGTTGACCTTGCTATCAAGCTGGCAAGGGCGCACACGCACAGACCAAAAATAATCAGTGCTATTGGCGGATATCACGGTCATACAGGATTTGCCCTGGCTACTGGTGAGGAAGAATTTAAAAAATATTTTGGTCCGCTGGCTCCCGGCTTTGTTCAGGTGCCGTTTGGAGATATTGAGGCGCTGGAAAAGGAAATAGATGAAACCACAGCGGGCGTTATCTTTGAAACCATTCCTGCCACTTACGGCATAAAAATTCCACCTGATGATTTCTTCCCCAATGTGCGAAAGCTCTGCGATAAATATGGTGCGGTGATGATCATAGATGAGGTTCAGGCAGGCTTGGGAAGAACAGGAAGGCTCTGGGCTATTGAAGAATACAATGTGATTCCTGATATAATGGTCTTGGCAAAAGGGCTTTCAGGCGCAATATATCCGATGAGCGCAACTTGTTTTCGTCCTTATCTTAACAAATTCTTTGAAGAGCATCCTTTTATTCATATTTCAACAATGGGAGGTGCTGAGGTAGGGTGTGTGGTTGCGCTCAAAGTGCTGGAAATGACCAGTCAGCCAGAATTCTTGGCAGAAGTAAAAAGAAAAGGAGAGGTATTTAAAAAAGGTCTTGAAGAACTTCAAAGCAAGCATCCTCAGCTGGTTAGAGAAATTCGGGTTAAAGGATTAATGATTGGCATTGAAATGCCCGAGCCAAAATACGGACCGCTTTTAACATCTGCTCTCAAGCGAAATGGCGTAATTGCTCTTTTTGCTCACAATGATATGCGGGCAATGATTATTATGCCACCGCTTATCATTAATGACCAAGAAATAGCATTTGTGCTTGATGCCCTAGATAAAAGCTTTTCTGAGCTGGAAAAGCTTTAGAGAATGAAAGA
>CAZQJX010000077.1:0-10177 GCA_964592965.1 uncultured bacterium | reverse complement strand
GAAAGACTATCTGCTCAAAAAAGTATTTTAAAAAGATTGAAAAAAGATATTGCTTCTCGGTGGACAAATCCGCTTAAGGTAAAGATTCTGGGAATTGGCGAAATTACCACCACCATTGAATTAATTGGAGATGGTGCACCTTTTAGGCAGGTGGGAAACAACCGCTGGGCTCATCTGGCAGTTAAAAAAGCGCCCAGCTTCCCTGATAAAGCAAGCGCAGAAAAATACGCCCAGCTCTGCTATGAATATGAAGATTTTTTAACCAATACTCTCGGCATCACCACGCCTTATGCCCAGCACAAGCTTATGCCAGCAAAAGATGGCAGATGGCTGGTTTATAATCTTCAGGAGCGCCTGTCAAGAGAATCCATTGCCTGTTTAATTATCCAAGTAGCAAATCAAAAACAAATAGAAGCTATATTTACCCGACTTTTGGCTGAGCTGAAAAAAGTTTTTCTATGGAATCTAATGCATCCAGAATATCAGATTGGTTTTGATGCTCAAATACCTAACTGGGCATTCCCTGAATTTCAGCTGGAAAAAGATATAAAAGAAGGCGAGCCATTACTTTATATTGATACTTCCACGCCCCTGATTCGCAGGAACGGTGAGGAACAGCTTGATGCTGAGGTTTTTATCAAAAGCGTGCCTGCTCTTTTAAGACCGATCATTCGTCATACGCTGTTAAAAGAAGTTATTGACCGATATTATCGTCCCCGGGATGTTGTTCTTGACCTTCTTGCCAGCTTTATTACTCATCATCGTCCTGATTTGGTGCCCAAAATGGTTGAGCTCGCCAATAAATGGCTCGCAGATGAGCTTTCTGAGCTAAACATCAAACCCTTTGTTGAAAAGGAGATATTCAGCTATAACTATCAAGATGTTTTAATTTGGAAATTCTTCCGCCAAATGAAAAGAATGGATAGATTTATAACTGAAAAGATTTTCAAAAAAACCTATGAGCAGAGGCTTCCTAAAGGCTCGCCCAAGAACTGGGAGAATTTGGTCGGTGCTGGTGGAAAGGGTCTTACCCTGCCTGAGCAATGGCAAAGCATCTCTGCGCAAAGGAATAAAAGGACATAAAAATCATCTTCACCAGCCTAGCTTATTCAAATAATTCAATTTGAAACAATCGCCAAATCCGCTAATATTCAATAAAATGTTTGAGCAGGCAAAAAAAGAGCTGGCTGAAAAAATTGCCCAGAAAACAGGACTTGAGCCAGAGGAAGTTTTGGAGCTGTTTGAGATTCCGCCTCGGGCGGAATTCGGCGACTTAGCCCTTCCCTGCTTTGCCTTAGCTAAAAAGCTGAAAAAAAATCCAGCAGAGATTGCAAAGGAGCTGGCAGAAGGAATAGAGCTTTCAAAAACCTTCTTCTCCCACGCGGAGCCGAAGGGAGCGTATTTAAATCTTTTTCTTTCATATCAGGATTTCACGCAGGAGCTTATAAATAAAATATTTTCTGAAAAAAACCGCTATGGCTCCAGCAAAGAGGGCGAGGGGAAGAGAATAGTTATTGACTATTCCTCACCAAACATAGCCAAGCCTTTTCACATCGGGCATCTTCGTTCAACCATAATCGGCGCATCGCTGGTAAGGATTTTTAAATTCTTGGGCTATGAGGTTATTGGGATTAATCATTTAGGTGATTGGGGCACGCAGTTTGGAATTGTTCTTCTTGGCTGGAAAGAAGAAGGCAACGAGGAAAGATTAAAGGAAAAACCCATTCAGTATCTGCTTGAGCTTTACATCAAATACAATCGCTTGGCAGAAGAAGATGAAGGCTGGCGCCAGCGAGCAAGAGAATGGTTCCGCAGGCTAGAAGAAGGAGATGAACAGGCAAAAAATCTCTGGCAGAGATTTCGTGACCTGAGCCTTGAAGAATTTAAAAGGGTTTATAAAAGGCTGGGAGTGGAATTTGATTATTATTGGGGGGAGAGTTTTTACATTGCTAAGAATGAGGAGCTAGAAAATATTTTTCAAAAGCTGGCTCAGAGTGGGCTTTTAGAAAAAGACCCAGAAACAGGTGCAGAGCTGGTCAGATTTGATGATGAGGGTCTTCCGCCACTTCTTCTCCGCAAATCTGATGGCGCTACTTTATATGCCACCCGTGACCTAATAGGTGCTATTTACAGGTTTGAGAAATTCCAGCCAGAAGAGATGCTCTATGTAGTAGGAAGACCTCAGGAGCTACACTTTCAGCAGTTATTTTTGCTCCTTAAAAAAATGGGCTATGAATGGGCAAGTAGGCTCAAGCATATAAAATTCGGGCATATTCAGGGATTAAGCACAAGGCGGGGTGAGATAGTTCTTTTAGAAGAAGTGTTAGATGAGGCAAAGGAGCGAGCACGAGAAAAAATAGAAGAAAACATCAAAATGGGCAAATTGAGCCCAAATGTTGATATAGATGAGCTTGCAGAGCAAATCGGTATTAGCGCCCTTATCATCAATGATTTTAAAAACCGAAGGGAAAAAGACCTGGTCTTTAACTGGGAGCAGGTTTTAAATTTTGAAGGAGATACTGGTCCATATCTTCAATACACCCACGCCCGCATCTGCGGGATACTGAGAAAAGCTCAAAGAGAAATAAGCTTAAACACGAATCTATCTTTACTAAGTGAGCCTGAAAGCAAAGAGCTGATTAAAAAGCTGGCAATATTTCCAGAGATAGTTAAAAAAGCTCGGGAAGAATATGAGCCTTTTGTTATCTGCAATTATTTATTTGAGCTCACCAGCACCTTTAATCAGTTTTATAATCGCCATAGAGTTCTGGGAAGCGGAGAGTATGAACTACCACGACTTGTCCTTGTGAATTCAGTCAGGCAGGTTCTTGCCAATGGCTTAAAACTTCTGGGCGCAACCCCTCTGGAACAGATGTAAAAGATTACAAGTGAATCTTAAAACTGAATGCTTAATCTTACTCACAAAACATCAGACAAGTTATTTTTTGACTTATCCTAGAAATATTAAAAGTAAAATACCCAATAAAAATTACTTAGGCAGGTTAACCCATTTGAGACCCACAATGTATGTCTGCCTTTCAAGATGAGGCAGTCCAACGCCAATGCCCACAATTCTCAGGTCAGCTTTTGCTAAAAGGGTTGTTCTTTTGGTTGCCTGCCAGCTTATCTGGAAGAAAGGTCCGAGATGGTCATAGCCGTAGTTTTCAAATTGAGTAAAATTCTCTGCACCGATGCGCAAGCCGATTTTATCTTTATAGAACTTCCAGCCATAACTTACAGAATAAATCACTCTAAGCTGGGCAATTCGGGAATTAAATAAAAACGGGTCATTGTAATATTTAGTGAAGTTTTCTGAATGATAGCTCAAACCAAGTGCCCAGATGAGCTTTTCCAGCCTCTGCTCAAAATAAGCATTAACAATATTCACTCCCACTTCCCAATCAGGATACTCCAGATGATTTAATCTAACCACCACTGAGTTTTTATCATTGAGATTAATTCGTTCTTCAAAAAAGTATCTGCGGAGCTCCTCGCCTGTAAAATCAATTTCCAATCCTGCGGAAAGATTTACCCAGCGGGGGTGAAAACTAATATAGTCTGCCAGCTGAAAATAATTATTGCTCAAAATTCCGCTACCTCGGTAAAGAAAATTATATTCAACCCCTCTGAAAGAGTATTTCCATTGAGCATTGGAAGCAAAAGGAAGAAAAAGAAATAAAATTAAAATTCCTACAAAAATCCCTAGTCTTTTCATCTCGCCCACTCCTTTTTAATAATCTATGTCATCAAAATATTTCTTTTCAAAATAAACATTGTCGCCATCAATCTGGAAGTAATAAAACTGGGAATGGTCGTTAATTGGCTTTTTGTAGGTGCTGGCTGTTCCTGCTTGAATATGCCAGGTTCCGTTAAGATAATATTTTTCAGCAGAGTGCTTATGTCCACAGAGGAAGAAATCAACATCATATTTATCAAGCATAGAGATTAACTGATAGCGCTCATCTGGGTCGCAGATAATGGTTGGTGTCTCAAGGGTATCATCATAAAGGCACATATGCGAGAACATAAAGATATGCTTGATTTCACTTCTGCTTCGTGCATCTTCAAGCTCATCTTCTATCCATTCCATCTGCTCCTTGCCTACATCGCAGGAAGCGGTATCAATAAAGATAAAGCGGGAATTGGCAAAATCAAAAGCGGTCACGCTCGGACCCATCTTTTCTTTAAAAGTATCCCAGCCATCTCCATAAAGGTCATGATTTCCTAAAGCAGAATAAAAAGGAATGCTTAGCTTCTTGTTGGCTTCAACAAGAAAATGGTCAAATTCTTCTTCTAACCCGTGGTCAGCAAGGTCGCCTGTATGAATGATAAAGCTAGCATCTGCCCTGCGGGCAAATCCTCCCAGCTTATCTAGATAATCTCTACGGTCAACTCTTATATGCATATCAGTGCACCACAGGAAGCTGAAATGCTGGGGATTTTTCACTGGCGGAAGCTGTAGCATTTTGGTGTTTCCGCTCACGCTATCCTCATAGCGGTCATCAACAGTGTTTTTATTGGCATTAATATACTGCTCGATATCTTCAAGCCCGTAAGTTGAACAGGAAAAATAAAGCAGGGCAGAAAAAACAAGGATAATAAAAGACAAAAATAATCCTTTAATTTTCATTTTCCCCTCCTTGGCTAGATTGGCATTACTTTATATCATTTTTTTTGAGTTTTTTCAAATTCTTCTTTACTTACCACCTGCTGAGCATCACGGGAATAAGTGCAGGCTAAATCAGGATTTTCCAGAAGAATTTTTGAATGCTTTTTATCTACCCGGTCTGAAGGCTTATGAACTGGTAATTCTAAAACCTTTTTTAAATACTTCTTGCCCTCCTCTATTGCCTTTGGGTCTTTTTTCTTCTGTCCATAACAAATCAGGCTTACCCCAAGCTCTTTATTGTATTCAATTCGCTCAGATTCAAGAGCAACTGCCTTACGCTGATACTCAACGCTTTTGGAAATATCTCCCCTCGTGCCGAATAAAACTTTTATTATCCACCAATCTGGAACCACCCGATAAAACTGCCCGAGCGCATTGTAAATATCTCCCAAAGCATTGGCAGAGCCGTCTTCTGCTCGGTATGTGGGCTTGAGCTCCTCTGCCTTTTTCCAGTATTTTTCCAGCTCATCTATATCTGCAAGTGAATTGAGAATCCCCTTGGTTGTGCCTCTTCTTCCCAAACCGATTCCTTTCCAAAGCCAGCAGTTGCCATCGTTCGGGTCAAGCTCAATGCACTTATCTGTCAACTGAATCATTTTTTCATATTGCCTGATGCGCTCCGGCTTGGGCGGGCGCTCGGCTCTGGGCAGGCTTTCTATGCGGTCGTAAATATTGCGAGCCAGACGCCAATAAATCTCCGCCCGATTTGGGCAGAGCTGTTTAGCCTGGTTGAGTAGCTGGTCGCTTTTATCAAAATTTTCTTCCATCCAGAATTTTTCTGACTGGTCAATTAAAGCCTGACAATCGCTTTCCCCTGCCTTAATCTCAAAACCAGCCATAGCCATAACCAAAGCCAGCACCAATATTAAACCTTTAACCTTCATTCCTCTCTCCTTTCTAAACTGGCTTCTGGAATTTGCTCCTCACTATAGCGAGTCTCTCTGCTTCCAAAAAGTGCGTGGTTTTTAGAAAAGTGCAAGTAAATGGTTCCTGTGGGACCATTGCGTTGTTTGCCGATGATAAGTTCGGTAAAGCTCTCATCAGTTATATCACGGTCAGAAGTGTCTTCAGCATAAGGATTGAAATCATCTCCTATTGGCTCTCCTTTTTTGCTTCCTTTAGATTTACTTGTTCTATACAAACCAGGGCGATGCACAAAAAGGATAACATCAGCATCCTGCTCTATGGCACCGCTTTCACGAAGGTCGCTTAATCTCGGGCGCTTATCTTCCCTATGCTCCACCTGACGATTAAGCTGACTGAGTGCAATCACAGGCACCTTGAGCTCCTTTGCCATTGCTTTGAGCGCCCTGCTAATCTCGCTGACCTCCTGCTCCCTTGAGTCCCTGCGCCTCTTACCCGTCTGCACAGGGCGAATAAGCTGAAGATAATCTATAATCACCAAATCAAGACCGCCTGTCTCTGCCTTAATTCTTCTAGCCCGACTTTTAATCTCCAAAACTGAAAGGTCAGAAGTGTCATCAATAAAGAGTTTGGCTTTGCTCAGTTTATCTGCTGATTTAATCAATTTATCCCAATCTTGACGGGGGATAATACCTCTTCTCAGGTTGTTCTGGTCAATACGAGCCTCAGAGGCAATCAGCCTGATTAAAAGCTGTTCTCTGCTCATCTCCAAGCTGAAAAAAGCAACTGTCTTTTCATAATCCACAGAAGCGTTGCGGGCAATGTTAAGAGCAAAAGCGCTTTTTCCCATTGAAGGTCTGCCAGCAATAATAATAAGCTCTTGAGGTTGAAATCCATTGGTGTAATTGTCTAGGTCCTGAAAGCCACTGGGCACGCCCGAGATGGTCTGGCGCCTTCGGGCAATCTCTTCCAGCATCTTGATCCCGCTTTTAAGCAAATCCGAGACCGGCAAATATCTCTGCTCGGTGCGCTCAGTGGCTATCTCTAAGAACCTGTGCTCTGAATAATCCAAAAAGCCCTCTATATCTTCTGGTTCTGAATAAGCCTGCTCAACAATGGCGCTCGCTTCGCTGATTATCTTTCTAAGAATAGCTTTTTCCCTGACCTTTTTTGCCCAATATTCCACACCTACAGAGCTTGCAATTCCATCTGCTAGGCTGGCTACCACCGCAGGACCACCAACTTTATCCAAAAGCCCCTGACTTTTAAGATGGTCAACCAGATTGATAAGGTCAATAGGAGTGCCTTTTGCCTCCAGCTCAAGCATCGCCTGATATATCAGGCGATGGGCATCTAAATAAAAATCCTCAGGCTGAAGTATCTCCATTACAACATCAAAGGCATTGGTATCTAAAAGAAGTGCTCCTAAAACCGCTCGCTCAGCTTCTAAATTATGGGGTGGGACCCTTTCCATTGTCTTTTTGATTAAAATTTAGCCTCTGCGAAAAAAGATGTCAATTAAAAAATCCCTTGCTTTTTGAACGAGAGCGAATAAAATTATTTGAACCCCATTAAAGGAGGGAAAAATGAAAAACAAGGGTATGAGAGCTTTTCTTCTGCTCGCTATTTTCCTTTTGACCGCACAGGTTCATTCCACACAATGGAATCCAAATCAACTTCCTCGCCCCAAATGGCGCACTCACGGAATTGTGGATAAAAAAGGTGTAAGACAAATTCTTGATATCGCCTACTATTCTGGAAAAGATGCAGACCCTATCAAGCACAAGCTGGATTTATACCTGCCAGAAGGCAAAACTAACTTCCCTGTATTGATTTTTATTCACGGAGGAGGTTGGAGCGGTGGAGATAAAAGAATAACCTTTGATGTTTATGGAGATTTGGGAAGAAGGTTTGCTAAAAAAGGTGTGGGCGTGGTCTGCATTAACTATCGGCTGGCTCCTCAATTCAAATTCCCAACCCAGATTCAGGATGTTGCCCGTGCATTTGCTTGGGTTTATAACAACATTGAGAAATACGGTGGAGATAAAAACAGGATTTTTGTCTGCGGTCATTCCGCCGGCGGGCATCTTACTGCTCTTCTTGCCACTGATGAGCGTTGGCTTGCTGAAGTGGGATTGAGCCTGAAAAATATCCGAGGCGCTATCCCCATCAGCGGAGTTTATAACTTCCTTTGGGTAAAGAAAATCAAAGTCAGCGATGCGGGAAAGAGAATGCTCAAAGACCTTTTTGGAGAAAATTATACTGACGACCGGCTCAAAGACGCTTCACCCCTATATCACATTGAGCCAGAAAAGCTCCTTCCGCCCTTCCTCGTTCTTTACGGCGGACTGGATTTCCCCACCCTTCCTGCGCAAGCAAAGGAGTTTGCCCAAAAGCTCGAAGAAAATGGCTATGAGGTTTATCTGAAAAGATATGACCTTAGAAACCACTACACAATGATTATAGATATCCGCAACTTGGGCGATAAGGCGCAGATGGATATTTTAGAATTTATCCGAAAACATTAATTTAAGAGCTTTCTTTTATCAAGCGGGTATTTTCCGTATTCCAAATAAAGGGAGATTGCCAGCTTGTGAATCTTATCTTTAACCCCAATCACTCGCCACTCCGCATAAGGCCAGCCAGCAAATCCACCGTTAAAATCCGCCAGCTTGAGAATTTGCTCCTTTATGTGCGCACGAAGTAGCTCAGGGTCGTTTTTAATATAAACCTCTTGAATATCTGGCGAACAGAAAAGCGCTATCTTTCCACCAGCATTTTCCGCCAGCCAGTCAATTCCGCACATATTCGGGCTATCTAGCTGAAGAAAATCAAATCCAATCTCAATGAGGCTGGGAATGATTAGCCGAATGTTTCCGCAGGAATGAATCCCGCAGTCCATTCCCAGCTCGTGGCAACGGTCAACTATCCGCTGGTAGCAAGGTCGGAAAAACTTATCAAAAAGCTTGGGAGATATAAAGGTGCGGTCCTGCGTGCCCCAGTCATCCACAAGCATAAACCCATCAGCGCCTGCTTTTTTGAAATTCTCCACAATCTGCAAATGACAATTGGTGAGAATTTCTAAAAGCCTGCGGGTCTCGCTAGGATGATAAATTAAATCCATCATTGCGTTTTCAAATCCCCGCAAAAAACGGAATCGCTCCCAGAGAGAATTGTCATTAACCGCCAGCCTGTATCTCTTTCCACCAAAAAGCTTGCTGAGGCGGGCAAAGGTTTTGAATCTTGACCAGTCAGAAAAATCCGGCGGCTTGAAACTTTCAAGCAAATCCCAGCTTTCTTCCAAAGCGCCCTTGACAACCTCGCCTTGCGTGGAGATGGGAGAGATTCGCCAAACTGTCCCCCATTCATCAATGGCAATGCGGGTTTGATTTAGCCAGCCTCTGGGTAGTTTTCGCTTGGGCTTCCAGAGCCGTGCTTTAATAATCAACGGGTGAACATAAGGATAATACGGCTCGGGTGGTTGCCAGCTTTGAGGAGGAATGTGAAAAAGCGGGAAAACATCCTTAAAACTCACAGGCACTCGGTCTGGACTGGCAAAATGTATCGCCCTTTTTACCCGCTCTTTACTGGTCAACTTAGTTAACATCAATTTTATTTTGCAGTAGATAAATTAGAAAGCTGATTAGCTTGTTATGTTTTCCTACCTTTCCTTTGCTTTTAGGATATTTCTTTTTTAAATTGTGAATTAATTTTTTTATGACATCATTCAAATCTATTAATATAATATCTTCTTCGCTACAAAACACTTCAAGCCTTCTCCATGGTCCATCTTCTCTTGGATTATTAGGTTTATATCCAACTACTAAAACATTTTTAATTTTTATTTGATTACCCAAATTTTGTTTTATTTTTTCTTCTGCCTTTTGCAAATTATCTTTCAATTTGGCTTTCCATTTTGGTTCATCTTTTTTAGATGGTCCCCAAAACAATACACATTCAGCATGGATAATTTCATTTTCTTTTATTGCAAGAATATCAATATCAGAATGTGCTTGTACAATACGATTACTCTTTTTAGGTAAAACAATATCTTCGTTTTCAATAACCAAATATCCTTTAAGTTTATAGTATTCTGAGACCAAATCTTCCACCCAACTTATACCCATTTTTATTCTCCTCTCTTATTTTTTCCTTTCTCTTTCAAGATAATTTCTACCGTCTTCCTCGCAGAATTTCCCACCACCTTTGAGCAATGCTCCATCATTCCAAAGTTCATTGCAGATTCAAGCTCTTTTGGGTCAAGGAGATTAAAGGTTCTGCCCATAAGTTTTCTTTGAATCTCACAGCAGCGGGCGGTACCATATCTCTCTAAAAAATCCTGATAAAGCTCCTTTACTAAAAGATATGATTTCATTGCTGCGAACGGGTCAGAAAAATCTTTTCGCTCCCTGCCAAAAATCAAGCCAATTGCCATTGCTCCGCCGAGCAAAGCTCCGCAGGTGCCATCACCTGTCAAGCCCACTCCATCTGCCAGCCCGCTTGCGCACTTAAAAGCATCATCGCTTTTTATTCCCAAAACATCCAGCACCCCTGCAAGCGTAGTTTGAGCACAGCCAGTGCAGGTCTTTTCATAATTTTGGGCAGTCTCAAATGCTTTTTTTAAAAGCTCGTCAATTTTTCCCT
>CAZQJX010000076.1:0-12000 GCA_964592965.1 uncultured bacterium | reverse complement strand
CAAAAGATGAACATTAAAGGAGAGAAAAAAGTTAAGCTAGAGCTGGGCGGAGCTTTGGAGAGGCTCGGCTTTAAAATCTTTGACGAAAATAAAAAGCCTCTTAAAGAAAGCTGGGATAGATTTCAGGTAAAAAACACAATCGCTGGCAAAAGACCGGACCTAGTAATTTTAGGAAATTTACAAGCAAAAGGAAGGCAATTCCCCAACCGCTATATTGCTATTGAAATTAAAATCGGCTCCAAGCATAAAGATATTCTTGATGGATTTGATTCTGTGCTTGATTATTTGAATGATTATTTATGGGGAGCTGAATATTATGTTGATAATCAGAAAATAGATATTTCTGCTATTGTCCTTGCTACCAAATATAGCCCCTTCGGCTTTCTTTTTAAGGAAGAAGAAAAATTTAACTACAAAGTGGTCAAAGGTCCTTGGGACGCATACCCTATGACTTTTACTATTGCCAGAATTCTCTGGCGACAGAGAGATAATCTTATCAAAAGATTTCAAGCCCTGACAGGAATTCCCAAATTTGTCAAAAGCACAAAAACCAAAATAGACCCCCAAAGAGACATTCCACAAATTGGCGTATTGGTCTGGGAGCCGAAAGGTAAAAAAACAATTAGATTAATGCTCTCTGCTCATCCCTATCACTGGAAATTTGAGCCATCGCTTTCAAAAATATAGTTCTTTACCTGCCAAAACTCATCTCTCTCCAAAACTTCGGGCGGAGAAAAAAGATAAGAATAAGTCCTGATAAAATCATAATCACTCCGCTTAAAACAAAGCTCTCTTTAAATCCCCATTTTTGATTGATTACTCCGCCGAGGTTGGAAAAGAGAAAGTAGCTTAGGTTTCTAAACATCACCACCACTGCCCAGCTTCCGCCGGTTCGTTTTTTGGAAAAGATCAGCGAGGCGATGACCAGCATTAAAACCGCGGAAAAGCTATCCCCGCTTGTGTGCGCCATTCTGTAAAGAAGAAAATCAAAAAACCCGTGCGCATAGGCAGATATTGCCTGAAAAACGCCAGAGATAATCAGCGCCACTCCTGCCCATAAAACCGGCTTCATTGTCCTATCTTGAACCTTTCCGCTCAGCCAAGAAACAATTGCCATCCAAAAAGATAGGTAAAAAGCAATTCTGCCAACATCGCTTGCTCGCAAACCAATAACTTCGGTCTGGAGCAGGGTGTATCCTGCATGCTCAAATCCTGCGTGCGAGGCAATCACCAGAACAATGAAAATCAAAATCCAGCTTGCGGGCTTTTTAAGCTCTTCTTTATATTCCCAAACTTTAAAAGCAACTCCTTTTACTTTGGGAAGAAAAATCCCAGAGAGAAAAATCAAAACTGAGATAAAAAGCACAAACCAAAAAAGCCCCTCTCCCTGATTGTATCCTACTAGCCTTCCACCCAGCTCTGCTCCTACTCCTGCGCCGAGCACTCCGCCAATGTTGTAAACAGCGCTCTGACCGCCTCGCTCTGCTTCTTCCATTTGCTTTAAAAAAAGCGATGATAAAGAAATCTGCATAAAAGCACTGGCAAAGCCAAAAATCAAAATATATAACTCAAACAGATTTGCGGAGGGGTGAAAAAGAAAAAGCAGGGCAAAAACAAGCATTATTACTGCGCCTGTTAAAAACAATAATCTTGGGCTGATGCGGTCAGAAAGAATTCCTAAAGGCAAAATCAAAATAAGGGTGGAAAGACTCACCAAGCTCATCAAAAGTCCGATGCGAGCATCGCCAACTTCAGCTTGTTTGAAGTAATAAGGAAGATAAAGCATCCCTGCCCACCAAAGGGCAATAAAGAGAAAATTAAGCACAGAAAAATATAGGGAAGTGCCCAGATAAAATCGTTTCATCTTTCATTACACATCCAGCTTGCCTTCCCGAAAAGCGCCCAGATACTCAAGGCAATATTCATCTCTTCCGGAAAGGGCAAGCCCAGCTTTTAAAGTAGCCATCAGGTGCTTATCAAGCGGGTCAATGAGTGCCCCGTCCAGACCGCAAGGGAGAAGCATTGCCAAAAAGGTGCGGTTTAAAAGCGCACGCCTAGGAAGACCATAAGAGATATTGCTCAGCCCGCAGATTACCTTAAGCTCTGGAAATCTTTTTTTGATTTCAAGAATGGCATTAAAAAGGTAAATTCCGTTTTTATGGTCTGTGCTCAAAGTGAAGACCAGCGGGTCAACAAGGATTTTATCAAGCGGGATTTTTTCCTTTTCAATTATGCTCATAAGTTTTTCTGCGGAGCGGATTCGGTCTTGGTCATTTTGAGGTGTGCCTTGCTCATCCATAAGTAGCACGATTAAATAAGCATCTCGCTCCATCATCAGACTGAACAGTTTTTCATATTTTTCTGGCTCAAGGGTGGTGGAATTAATCATCTGCCCGGGCTTGTTAATTTTGTTCAGCGCCTTTTCAATTACCTCGGGTGTGGAAGAATCAATTGCCAGCGGGATATCAAAATTTTTCTGCACCAGCTCAACCAGCCAGAGCATATCCTCAAGCTCCCTTTCAGGCAGATGCGATGTGTTTATGTCAATGAAATTTGCTCCTGCATTAATCATCTCTTTAACCTCGTTAATGAAAAAATTTTCATTTCTTGCAATGAGCGCCTCTTTGATGGGCTTTCTTGACGCATTAATCCGCTCAGCTATGATTAGCATCTTTTCCCTCCCTTTTTGCTTTCAGCTCAGCATCACTCGGTCGGATGTAGATAGGAACGAGCTCATCTGGCTCAAAAGCACCTCCCTTCTCAAGCTCCTTGAGCGCCAAAAAAGCAATTATGCTTGCTCGGGGATAATCAAACTCTCTTCCCGCATAAAAAAGCTGGTGAGAGCGTGAAAAAACCTCCTGATAAACTTTATAACCTTCTCCGACAGCCAAGCAGGGATGGGTTATTTTTGTAAGAAGCTTTTCAGGCTCTATTGCCAGTGGCTCGCTCTGCTCTTTCAGCTCATTTTCAGAGCAAAATAACTGGGCAAAAACCTGTCCTTTTCGTGCATCTAAAAGCGTAAGGATATTGCCTTTATAAAATTTCACCTGCCAAGCCAAAGCTCGCAGGCTGGAAATTCCCACCAAAGGAAGGTTTAAACTGAGGGCAAGACCTTTGGCAGTTGCCAAGCCTATCCGCAGACCAGTAAAAGAACCAGGACCAATCCCCACACCAATTCCATCAAGCTGAGATGGCTCAATGCCCAGCTCAGAAAACATCCAGTCTAGGCTGGGAAGTAGCCTTTCGGTATGTTTTCGGCGAAGGTTAAAGACCAGCTCGGAGCGTAGCTCATCATCTCCAACCAAAGCAACACTTCCTGCCAATGTGGAGGTATCAATTCCTAAAACCAGCATTACCTAATCCCTAAAGATTTTAAAAGCTCTTTAAACCAGTCAGCAATTGGCTGGCGAAAGCGAAGAAAATCATTAAATGTGACCAAAATCATAAACCCGATTAAAAGCAAAAATCCGGTCTGAAAAATCGCTTCTTTTACACGCACGCTTAGCTTCCGCCGGATAATCGCTTCTATGCTGGTGATGAGAATATGCGAGCCATCAAGGGGCGGGATAGGAATTAAATTAATTATCCCCAAATTCACACTGATTATTACTAAAAGATGAAGAAAATGAGATATTCCCCTGCGAGCTACCTGACTGGTAATACCAGCTATCCCAACAGGACCGCTCACCGAGCGCCAGCTGAGCTGACCGCTAAAAAGCTTCTCAACAACCCTTATAGTAAGCCCTGCCCAGTATAATGCTTCTTTAAACCCTTCCTTTAATCCTTCAATAAAGCCATAGCGAACAAATACTCTTCGCTCCTTTTGAGCAATGCCTATCATATATTTTTTGTATTGCTGGTTATACTTGGGTGCGAGTTTTACCTCAAATTTTCTCCCCTCTCTTTCAATCAAAAGAGTGATAGGAGCGCCTTTGCTTTTTTGAATCAGCTCGGTAAGCTCGTGCCAGTATTGAACCTTCTGCCCGTTAACAGCAAGGATTTTATCATCTGGCTTAAGACCTGCTTTTTGAGCAGGAGAGCCTCTCTGAACCGCACCGATAATCGGCTCTGCGCCCGGAAGCAATATTCCAGAATACCCAGCCCGCTCCTCTTTGCTGGTTTTTAATTTAATCTTTTTGACAAAAACCGTGCTTCCTCTCTGAATTTTATACTCAAGCTCCCTGCCAGGATTGAGCATTTCTCTGGTGATTAACTCTTGAAAGCTTTTAATAGGTTTATGGTCTATTTCCAGAATTAAATCACCCGGCTTTATTCCTGCTTTATCAGCAGGAGAGCTAGGCAAAATTGCACCAACTCGCGGTGGAGCAACTTCTATCCACAGCTTTTCAATTCCAATCCAATAGACCGCTGGTGCAACTGCAAATGCAAGAGCAATGTTCATCAGTGCGCCAGCGGAAAAAACAATCAGCTTTTTCCAGGCTGGCTGAGCAAAGAGCGCTCTTTTAGCTTCTTCGGGCGGGATTTTCTCTTCTTCGGTCTCCATCTCAGTGGGGTCGCCAAAAACTTTTACTGAACCGCCAAAAGGAATCCATTTAATTCCATACTCGGTCTCTCCGATTTTTTTAGAAAAAATCCAAGGACCAAACCCAAGCGCAAAATGAATAACTTTAAGCCGAAAGGCTTTGGCAGAAAGGAAATGTCCAAGCTCGTGCACAAAAATAAGCACGCCGAGCATAATTAAAAAAGGCACCAGCACCCAGAATATTCCGCTCAAGCTAGCCATTGATTAATTCCTTTGCTCGCTTTCTCGCCCATTCATCAACTTTGATAATATCTTCTAAATCCGCTGGCTCAAATGGCTCGTGTTCAAGCATAATCTCTTCAACCAGCTCCACTATTCTATTAAACCTTATCTTCCCAGAAAGAAAAGCCTCTACCGCAATTTCATTAACTGCGTTCATTACCACAGGAAGGGTCTTTCCCTGCTTGAGTGCCCAGAAGCCTAGCCTAAGGGAAGGAAAGCGGGAATAATCCGCAGGATAAAACTCCAGCCTGCCAATCTGGGCGAGATTTAATCTTGGAAAATCAAGCTCTGCCCGTTGAGGATAAAAAAGCGCGTAGGAAATGGGAATGCGCATATCAGGTAGGGAAAGATGGGCAAAAACCGCACCGTCTTTCATCTCCACCAAAGAATGAACTATGCTCTGAGGATGAATCACCACTTCCAGCTGGCTGGGCTCAAGCTGAAAAAACCATTTTGCTTCTATCAGCTCAAGGGCTTTGTTCATCAGGGTGGCGGAATCAATGGAGATTTTTCTGCCCATCTTCCAAGTGGGATGGGCAAGTGCCTCATCTATACTCACGCTTTCAAGCTCGCTGAGAGGTTTATCACGAAAAGGACCACCTGAAGCAGAAATAATGACCTTTTTAACCTCTTCTTTTTTTCTACTTTGAAGCAATTGAAAAATAGCTGAATGCTCAGAATCCACAGGGATGAGGGTGGCGCCTGATTTTTCCGCTTCATCGCAGATGAATTTTCCTGCCATTACCATTGGCTCTTTGTTGGCAAGGGCAACTCTTTTTTTTGCCCGCAGAGCATTGAGCAGAGGCTTGAGCCCAACCGCACCCACAAGCGCCATTAAAACTAAATCTGCTTCTTTAAGGCAAGCTAATTCAATAAGCCCTTCTTCACCAGCCAAAACCCTGAGCTGATTTGGAAAAGCATTTTTTACCTTTTCAGCATCTTGAGGGTTTTTCAGGCAGACAACCTTAGGCTTAAACTTTTCAATCTGCTCTTTTAAAAAAGCTACATTTTCACCAGCTCCCAGACCAATAACTTCAAACTGCTCAGGGAATCTGGAAATAATATCCAGAGCCTGCCTGCCAATGGAGCCAGTAGAGCCGAGAATAACAAGAGATTTTCTGGTCATAGACCTTTTGCTGATTTTTTCTTTTTGCTTATCTGCTCGCTGGTAAGACCGAATCTTCTCTCCCGACGCTGATACTCACGAATGGCTTGAAGAAAATGCCTTCTTGAAAAATCCGGCCAAAGCGTTTTGGTAAAATACAGCTCGGTATAAGCAATCTGCCAGAGAAGAAAATTGCTCACCCGCATTTCTCCGCCTGTGCGAATGAGAAGGTCTGGGTCAGGCAAATCTCTGGTATCAAGCAGTTTTGAGAAGGATTTTTCAGTAAGCTTTTTGCTGGGATTCTGGCTGTATTTTTCCACTGCCCTTAAAATCTCATCTCTTGCGCCGTAGCCAAGAGCAATGGTTAAGACCATATCTTTTCCTTTTTTGGTTTTTTCAATCGCATCCTTTATCAAAAGCTGAATATCTTTAGGAAGAAGCTCCAGCCTGCCAATGACCTTAAGCCTGATGCCGTTTTCAATCAGCTCATCAAGCTCTTTTTTTATGTAATCACGGAGCAGGTCAAAAAGTGCGTTTAATTCTTCTTTGGGACGATTAAGGTTTTCGGTGCTAAGGGCAAAAAGAGTAAGATAGGGAATTTTCAACTCCCTTGCTATGCGGACAACTCGCTTGGTTGCTTTAACTCCTTCTCTGTGCCCATAAATTCGGTTTAAACCACGGCGCTTTGCCCAGCGCCCATTTCCATCCATTATAATGGCGATATGCCTAGGGAGCTGTGCCAATGCAGGTTCATACCTCCATAATTTCCTCTTCTTTTTTCTTGCAGAGTTCGTCAATTTCCTCTATGGCTTCATCAACTTTTTCTTGAACCTTGTCCTGTGCGCGGTGAAGGTCATCTTCGGTAATTTCCTTTTCTTTTTCCATTTTGCGGAGCTTTTCTATAGCATCTTTTCTCTCCTGACGAATAGCAACCCTGTGCTCTTCAGCAATCTTTCTCACCACTTTGACCAGCTCTTTTCTTCGCTCCTCAGTAAGCTCAGGAATAGGCACTCTAATTACTTTACCATCATTGTGAGGGTTGAGCCCGAGGTCAGAGTTTAAAATTGCCTTTTCTATTTCCTTAAGCACATTGGGGTCGTAGGGCTTGATTACAATCAATCTCGGTTCAGGAATAGTTATATTACCCAGCTGTTTGATAGGAGTTGGCGTGCCATAATAATCAACTTTTATCTCCTCCACCAAGCCAGCGCTGGCTCTGCCGGTTCGCACCTTGGCAAGTTTAAGTTTTAAATCCTGAATGGTTTTCTTCATTCTTTCTTCCAGTTCTGCCATCACATCCTCAATCATTTCTCCCCTCCTATATTATGTAGATTTCAACTGGAGACCAAAGTGCCAACTTTTTTGCCTAAAAGAGCTTTTTTCAAATTGCCCTTTTCAAAAAGGTTAAAGACCAAAATTGGAAGATTATGGTCTCGGCAAAGGCTTAGGGCGGTTGCGTCCATAATTTTTAAATTTCTTTTTAGCGCCTCGGTATAATCTAATTTTGGAAAAAACTTAGCATTGGGATTTTTCTCTGGGTCAGAATCATAAACCCCTTTGACTCTGGTGGCTTTGAAAAGCGCCTGACATTCCAGCTCAAGCGCCCGCAGAGCAGCAGCAGTATCAGTAGTGAAAAAAGGATTGCCTGTGCCTGCAGATAAAATCACCACCCTTCCCTTTTTTAGATGATTAAGCGCACGGGGACGAATATAAGGCTCGCAAATTTGTGGAACTTCTATGGCGCTTAAAACCCTACTTTCCACTCCCTGTTGAATAAGCGATTCCTGAAGGGCAACGGCGTTCATCACCGTAGCAAGCATACCCAGATAATCCACGCTCACCCTGTCCTTTATTCCCCAGCCTTCTCTTCCACCCCGAAAGAAATTACCACCACCTACCACCAAAGCCAGCTCTGCTCCGCTTTTTACTGCCTCTGCCACCTGGTCAGCGATCCATGCAAGGCTTTTGGGATTAATTCCGAACCGTTCTTCTCCAGCAAAAGCCTCTCCACTCAGCTTAAGCAAAACCCGCTGATATTTAAGAGCAGATTTTTTTGCTCCTGCCATCTTATATTTCTTCGCCCACCTGAAAGCGGGCAAATCTGCGAATGACTATGTTCTCTCCTGTTTTGGCGCTGAGCTCTTTGCGAAGGTCATCAATGGTGCGCTCTTGGTCACGAATGAATTTTTGCTCCAAAAGGCAGACCTCGCTAAAGAATTTCTCTAGCTTGCCCTCAACAATTCGGTCAATTACCTTTTCGGGCTTACCGCTCTCCAGTGCCTGCTTTCTGTAGATTTCTTTTTCGTGCTCAATTACCTCTTTGGGCACATCTTCACGAGAAACATATCTCGGCGCCATCGCTGCAATATGCATTGCTAAGTCCCGTAAAAACTGAGCGAACTCCTCGGTGCGGGCGACAAAATCTGTCTCGCAGTTCACCTCAACCATCACTCCTATCTGCTCGCCGGGACGATGAAGATAAACACCAATTCTTCCCTCTTTGGTAGCTTTTCCTGCCCGCTTCTCTGCCTTTAATATCCCTTTGGTGCGAAGATAATCAATGGCTTTCTCCATATCTCCGCCAGCTTCTTCCAACGCCCTCTTGCAGTCCATAAACCCAGCGCCTGTTTTTTCCCGAAGTTCTTTAACCAAACTCGCCTTAATCTCCACCACTTCCAAACCTCCAAAATCTTATTTTATTCCTCATTTGCTTCTTCCTCAGTTTCTTCATACCCTTCTTCTGCCTCTTCAACTTCTTCTTCCGGCTCTTCGCCTAGCTCCTCTTTAACTAAATCACGTAGACGCTCCACCTTAGGACGCTTGCCCTCAACAGAAACATCCACCACGCTGGCACCAGCAGCCACTTCCGGCTCCACCCGAAGGAGCTTCTGATGCATCTCCCTTCCCTCAATGCAGGCATCAGCAATTTTAGAGGTGAAAAGGCGAATCGCCTTGATGGCATCGTCGTTTCCGGGAATAACATAATCAATTAAATCAGGGTCGCAATTGGTATCTACAATTGCCACAATGGGAATACCAAGCTTTCTTGCCTCTTTAACCGCAATTTCCTCATGGTTCGGGTCAACAACATAAAGAGCGCCGGGAAGTCTTTCCATATTTTTTATTCCGCCGACATTCCTTTCCAGCTTGGCGTATTCCCTTTGCACTCTCAGCACCTCTTTTTTGGGAAGAAGGTCAAGCTTACCTTCAGCTGCCATTTCTTCAATTTTCTTCAGCCTTTCCACACTGGAGCGAATTACTTTGAAATTGGTAAGTGTTCCGCCCAGCCAGCGATGATTAACATAGGGCATACCACATCGCTTGGCTTCTTCTTCTATGGTTGCCTGCGCCTGACGCTTGGTGCCGACAAAAAGCACTTCTTCACCCTGTGAGACCATACGGACAATAAATTGATATGCCACATCAAAAAGCTTCATTGTCTGCTGAAGGTCAATGATGTAAATGCCGTTCCTTGCCCCGTAGATGTAGGGTTTCATCTTTGGGTTCCAGCGACGGGTCTGATGCCCGAAATGGACACCAGCTTCTAAAAGTTGCTTCATAGTGATTACTGGCATCTTTCTTTCCTCCTTTCCGGGTTTTTTCACCTCCGCGGTCCCTGACCCCAGCCAAAAGGGCAACCCGGAGTCCCAGACCGCGTGCGTGATTGTTTAAGATAAATAGCACATTTTAGTAGTTTTTACAATTATCTGAGATTTTTTCAATTTCATAAACTTACTTCTGAGCTTATTATATTGCTCTGCACTATTGCAAAATTGACAACCTCTTTTCGGCAATCAATAATAGTAAAAAATCTCAAGGAGAATAGTGATGGCAGGAGCGATTATTGAGGGTAAAGATATAAAATCTGCGGTTCGGGAAGAGACGCAAGTTTGTATAATTGGTTCAGGAGCGGGCGGAGCAATGGTTGCCCGCAAGCTAGCAGAGCATAGCGTGCGTGTTATTGTGCTGGAGGAGGGTGGAGTTTACAACAGCAAGAATTACCCCAAAACCCCAAGAGAAGTGATAATGAAAATGTATCGCAATCTGGGAATGGATGCCACAATTGGCATTCCCAGCATAATTGTCCCCACTGGTAAATGTCTGGGCGGAACCACGGTTATAAATATGGGCACCTGCTTTCGTGTGCCTGACTGGATATACCAAAAATGGCAGGAGATGGGAATTGAAGGCTGGAGCAAAGCTGAGCTTGACCCCTACTATGACATTGTAGAAAAAATTATGAGCGTCCAGCCAGTAAAGCCTGAAGTTATGGGCGGAAATGGAGAGATTATTGCAGAAGGAGCAAGAAAGCTCGGGCTACATCCAAAGCCTATTCGCAGAAATGTAAATGACAATTGTAAAGGATGTGATAATTGTTCCTACGGCTGTCGGGAGGATGCCAAGCAGGCTATGCATCTTAATTGCATTCCCTATGCGGTTGAGCGCGGGGTTAAATTTTATTGCGATACTAAGGCAGAGATTATCCTCAATGATGGCGAGCGTGTAATTGGCGTTCAAGGCTCTATTCGTGACCGAGAAACTGGAGCTTTTCGCCATCACATAGATATTGCCTGTGATGTGGTGGTGCTCTGTGCAGGTGCTCTTAACACTCCTGTCTTACTTTTAAAGAATAAAATCGCCAATAGCTCGGGTCAGGTGGGGAAGAATTTAAAGATTCATCTTTGTGGAAGAGCAAGTGGCATTTTTGAGCAATATATTGATGGTCATCACGGTGTGGGGCAGTGTCTTTACATTGATGATTATGCAGAGGAGCTGGGAATTATGCTGGAAGCTACTTTTACCGGTCCTGCCAGTGAATTTCCCGGCTATCCTGGCTTTGGGGCAGAATTCTGCCAGCTGGTCAAGGAATATCGCAAAACCGCTACGGTTGGGGTTATGGTAAGTGATACTTCCTCAGGTAGGGTAACGGTTGGAATAGATGGTGAGCCGATGATGACCTACAATATGAATCAAAAAGATGCTGATACCCTTAAAAAAGCTATGCTTATCTCTGCCCGAATTCTCTTTGCTGCTGGCGCAAAAAAAGTGCTTACCACCACCAGCGTCTTTCCGATAATCAATTCTCTGGCAGAAGTTGAAAAATTCCAAGATATAAAGGTCTCGCCCAGCCATTTCCTCTTAATGGCGTTTCATCCTATGGGCACCTGCAGGATGGGTGCGGATGCGAAAAAATCTGTGGTGAATTTGAATCTGGAAACTTGGGACTTGAAAAACCTTTTTATTGCAGATGCCAGCGTTTTTCCCACCTCACTGGGAGTGAATCCGCAGGAGACTATCTGGGCTTTTGCCTATCGCTGTGCCGAGCATATTGTTAACAATGTTCTTTAGATTAAAAGAGAATAAATCCGATGGCAGGCGCTGAAAAAATTAAGGGCATATATGTTATTGTGGATAATTCTATCTTTCCAGAGCGCTCCCATCTAGAGATTGTTCAAAGGGCGCTTGAGGGCGGTGCAAGGATTATCCAGCTTAGGGCAAAGGAGCTTTTGAAAAGAGAGGTCTGGCGCATTGCCCGAGTGATGAAAAGGCTCTGCGAGCGATATGATGCGATTTTTATTGTCAATGACTATGTTGATATTGCGCTTGATGTGGGAGCAGATGGAGTGCATCTCGGCGCTGATGATATGCCCATCAATGAGGCACGGGAAAAAGCTCCCGAGCTTATCATCGGAAGAAGCACCCATAGTCTAGAAGAGGCAATTGAGGCGGAAAAACTAGGCGCAGATTACATTGCCTTTGGCGCCATTTTTCCTACCCAAACCAAAGGCAGACCCACTCCTATTCAAGGGCTGGATAAGCTCAAAGAGGTATGCGAAAAGGTAAAAAAGCCAGTGGTTGCCATCGGCGGTATCAACAGAGGAAATCTCATTGAAGTGAAGCAAGCAGGAGCAGACGCAGTGGCAATGATTTCCGAAGTGGTAAAAGCAGAAGATATCAAACAACGGGTGAAAGAATTAATCCAGCTCTGGGAAAAAACTGATTGAAAAGCTTACTAGTTGCACCCTCCTTAAAAGGTCTTTATTACTTTTCTACTGATGAAAAATATAAAGTTCATTTAAATCTGCACTTTATAGATATCTGGGATGTTTTCTAATGAAAGGGAAGGATT
>CAZQJX010000075.1:0-12119 GCA_964592965.1 uncultured bacterium | reverse complement strand
CCACAGTCCAACAGCCTCAGCATCGGGCAACTGTGGTGGTTAATGTTGGTGATGGGGTTGTGGTTCATCCCAAGGAGTTTGTTCGCCAGATTGTTGAGGGCTTGAACGAGGCATACAAGGACAATGTTGTCATAGAATTTGCGCAATAAAGGGGATTGAGCAATGACCGCAAATGCCAAGCCAACCATTTATTGGGACAATCTTTTATGCAAGGCGCAAAGTATAACCTGCGATAATTCTGCTAGCGACCATCCAGCGCAGTATCTTGCTGATTGGAGAGAATATTTAAAATGGCGCTCCAGCACCGCTGGATATGCAGAAATAAAAATTGATTTAGGTGAGGCGCAGGAAGTGGATACCATTATTATTTATGGTCATAATTTGGGAGAAGTTAATGCAGGTCGTTATTTGCACACCAGCTACTCAGATAACGGCTGGGCATGGATGGGGTTTAAAAATATAGTTAGTTTTCCTAGCTCTAATGACCCAGTAGTTCTCCATAAAGACAGCCCTGTCAGCGCTAGGTATTGGCTTATTGAGTTTGACCCATTCCCTAATAATATTGCTGAGATAAGTATTATTTTTTTAGGCAAAGGTATGGAATTTCCTTGCTATGCTGAGAGCGGATTTGACCCCAATCGCCAGGAGCTGGTTCTTGAGCGTGTTCGTAGTGAAAGAGGGTATCTTTTGGGCACAACTATAAACTATCGTCGTCGGCGTATGACTATTAATTTCCCCTACTTACCGGATAGCTGGGTTCGTGATAATTTCTTGCGGTTTTGGCAGGAGCATATTCCCAAGCCGTTTTTGTTCAGCTGGGACAGGGAAAATCATCCTGAGGAGACATATCTGGTTGAGCTAGCAGAGCCTCGGCTTGAGCTTCCTTACAATCCTATTTATCGTTCACTTCAGCTTGAGCTGGAGGGAAGAGGCTGATGGGATTTGATGATTACAAAAATTCTTTGGTGCGCAAGCCCATCTGGCTGGTTGCGCTCAAACTAGACCAATGCGCAAATCAGTTCGGAGTGGACTGCGCTTATCATCCACCGCTCAGTCAGGAGCAGGCAGATGATTATTATGTAATCGCCAAGCCGGGAGCTTTGGGTTTATCTCATATTGGCAATTATTTTAACCTCAGAGTAAGAAGCCGAATAGATAAAATTAAAGTTAAATGCCGGGGATTGACTTCAGGTGAAGTGAAGATGGGTGCGAGATTATTTGCGGATAGTTATTGGGACCCACCGCCCGGTGGTTTACCTCCACAAACCATCCCTTACATTAAAAAAGTTAAAGAGACTTTTTCTGTTAATGCAGATGAGGACATTTGGCTGGAGTTTAATTTTGAAGGATTGGTAATTAACCCCGGAACCTACTGGTTTGATATTTATATTGACATTGACTCATCGGTTGAAACATTAGGGGTTTATTATTCAACGAGCGACACTTATCCTTATGGTTATTTGGCTTATAAAGATGCTGATGCTTGGCACGATAAAACTGACCAAGACCTTTGCTTTGTAATTGAAGGTGATTTAGCGCAGAATGCTTGTTATTACAGCTATCCGACCTGCGTGGATAGAGAGAGATATCAGAGAGGAACTTACACTTGGAAATTTACAAGCAGAGATAGCATTGTTGGCTCAAGCCTGCCATTGGTAGAGCGAGTGACTTATATTCCCATTGAGATTGACCCTAAATATAACATTTCAAGGCGAGGTGAGATGATTATAGAGCTTTTAGATGATTCTCCGCTTTATTATGCCATACCGGGCAAGGAGTCAAGTCCCACTGAGCCAGTGGAATCAGAGGGAAGTTTTTGGCGGAATTTTTTGGCACGCAATCCCAACTATTACCATCGCCTTTGTGAGGTATATCTTGGGTTTGAGGGGCTCGCTGAAGCTGATTTTAAGCTGTTTTTCAGGGGAGTAATTGAAAAGATAGAGCTGAAAAAAGACCGAATAGTTATATCCTGCAAGGACCTTCTTCAGAATTTAACTGCGCACAGCCATCCCAAGCAGGGCGATGATTGCAAGCTGGCGCAGGATTATACAGGTGGCACAGCCGTTTATGTTTATAACGGTAATGAGCTTTTAGATTGGGGGATAATAAAGACCGAAGATGGCGCTTATATTAAATACAATGGGAAATCAGGTCCTGACAGCAATGGCGTGTGGACACTGGCTAATGCCAGTTATTGTTTTGGCTCATTTGGCACTGTGCCTTCTGGAAAGAAAATTAAGCAGGTTTTGGTTTATGCAAGAGATAATTACGGTATAGGTGAGGGTTTTCCAGTTGATTGGATTTTGCTTGACCTTTTATGCAATCGTGCCGGCATATCTGCTGAATATATTGAAATGGTTGATAGCGGAGAAACCTTAACTGCGGATATTACAGCTTCTGATAGTTTAATTCCAGTCTCAAATGTGAATGCTTTTCCTGACCTGGGCGTGATTAAGGTAGATGATGAGCTGATTATCTATCAAGGCAAATCTGGAGCTAGCTTGGATATTTATTCAGGCGATTATTCCCCTTTGTTTCATTATCATTATCGTGGAGCCTTTGGCACCACTGCCAGCCCTCATTCTCAAGGGGCAAAGGTCTATCTGCCCAAGATAACTGTTGAAGCTGATTGCTGGCTCAAAGGAGCAAGGTTTCGGGCAGAGATTGTTGAGCCGAAAAAGACCCAGGAGCTGGTCAATCAGCTCTGTCAGCAGGCGCTTGTTCAGCTTTGGCAGAATGAAAATTCTCTCGTGGATTTCAGGGCAATAGCTCCGCCAAGACCTTCTCAATCAGTAGCTTATTTAAATGATGTAGAAAACATTGTTGAAGAAAGTTTCTGCTATAAGAACGACCCGGAGCTTCAGGCAAGCAGAGTAATTGTTTATTATAAGCCTCTTTCATCTGATGCGGGCAAAAACCCGGAGAAATACCAATCAGCCTTTGTGATGATTGAAGAAGATATTGAGAATGAGAACTGGCTGGGAGAGCCGAAGCCAAAAATCTTCTACGCAAACTGGATATATCGCTCCACTGAAGCGAGCACCCTTGCTGGAAGATACCTATTGAACTACAAGCAAGGAGCAAGAAAGCTCGCCTTTCAAGTTGAGCTTAAAGAGCTGGATTTAAAGGTTGGGGACCTGTTCTGGGTTCAACACAAATTGCTAATTGCACCGGATGGCAAGACCAAAGAGAAGCTCCTTTGCCAAGTTTTGAAAAAGCAATTCCGTTCCCCCGGACGAATAGAGATTAATGCCCTGGAGAGCAAGCTTACCGCTAAATACGGATACATTGCTCCCCAAAATCCCACGCTTTATGAGGACATCTCGGAAACAGATACAACTATAGAGCTTCAGCTTTCAGGAGCTAGCTTTCAAAACGATGATTTTGCCGAGTCTGGCGTGGTGAAGATAGATAATGAATATATAATTTATTCAGGTAAAAATTATAGCAGCTCCTCTTTGGTTCTCACTCTTACGGGTTGCACTCGTGGGGCATTGGATAGCACTGCAAAGGCTCATAGCGCAGGAACAGAGGTATTTTTTCTTTACGGTTCTGCCAGTGAAAAAGCAAAAGAGAGTTATTGCTGGATTGGAGATTCTGATAATTTACTTGACTCTGATAAAGATGGAGAGGGAGACGAAGAGGGGTATTACATCTTTTAAAGGAGGAGAAGGATGGCGTGGCAAGATATAAATCTCGGCGAGGTGGATACCAACAGCCCGATTACCACCACCTTGATGACCAAGATTCGTGAAGATTTAAACTATCTTTTCTCTAAATTTTGCAATGCGGTTCTTTTTAATAGTTGTGGCATTGCTGAAAGCGCATTACAGGGGTTAGATGAATACTCTTGGGCTACGGTGAAGACAATTAAGGTTTATA
The DNA here is from genome assembly GCA_964592965.1 of uncultured bacterium. GTDB lineage: Bacteria > RBG-13-61-14 > RBG-13-61-14 > RBG-13-61-14 > DRUE01 > CAZKMM01. The sequence continues at coordinate 8,237 of CAZQJX010000075.1, read as the reverse complement.
TCCCGCCGTTTGCCAAAACCTTGAAAATCAGGATGAAGGGCCGAATTTATAATGACGAGGAGGATATTAATAATCTGAAGTGGAGAGCTGAGGTTGGTGGGGTTTATAGTGATGAATTCAGCACCAACAGCGAAAGTGAGCAGGAATTTACCTTAACAATAAACAATCCACCTAGCGGAATTAATGATATTAATTTCCAGGCATATTGCGGGTCTGATTTTTACTATATTACTTACGCGGTTTGGTATTGGGCAATAGTTTACATCTCAGAGGCAAAATGAGCTTGATGTGGCGGTTTTGGTTAATCTGCTTGGGTTTTACCTGATTCCTTAAAACCTTTCCAAAAACCCTTAGCGGGAGCAAAACAATGGAGGCGTATTTGTTTGGAGGATTTTTCACCGCGCTTTTTGCCTTGCTGGGCTTGCTCTGGAGAGATTTGAATAAAAAGCTCAACGGCAAGGTCAACCGTGAGCTTTGCGATGAGCGCAGTCATTCTATTATTCATCAGCTTGACCGTCAGGAGCAGATTTTGCTCCGCAACGAGCAAAGACTTATTCGCATAGAGAAAAAACTAGCCTATCTTAATGGGGAGAGGAAAAATGAGCCTAATTTTGATTGACCCGGGACACGGCGGAGCTGATTCAGGAGCTTGTGCAAGCGGTCTTAAAGAAAAAGATTTAAACCTAGAAATTGCTCTTAAACTCTGGAGAATTCTCTGGCGGAAAAATATCAGCGCCTCTCTCACCCGAATAACAGACCTTGAAAAGTCCCTTCACCAGAGATGTGAGATGGCTAACAGATTAAAGGCGGACTTTTTCTTAAGCATTCATTGCAATTCTGCCCCAAACGCTCAAGCGGAAGGGGTAGAGATTTTTTATTTTCCCACCAGTGCTAAAGGGAAAATGTGGGCGGAGCTGATTTTATCTTTTCTTGAGGAGCTTGGCAGGAAGATAAGAGGAGCAAAGCCTGCGAATTTTTATGTTCTCAGGCACACGCAGATGCCCGCCTGTTTGGTAGAATGCGGTTTTATCAGCAATCCCAAAGAAGCAGAATGGCTTAAAAATTCCACTGAGCGGATTGCCAAGGTGCTGGCAGAGGCAATTGAAAAGGGAATAACGCAAGGCTTGGCTCAGCCTTTTAATGCTTATCAATTAGCCGCAGACTAAAAATAAAGTATGGCATTTTTAATAATTTATAGATGTAAAAAGGTTTTTTCCCCGTTCGGTCTGAAGCGAAGTTTATAAAACTACCTTTCAGGGAAAGAAAATGGCGCACTGGCTTTTCAGTAAGGATGGCGAGCCTTCAAAAACCGCCTTTTGGTTTTCAAGCACAATGCTTATAACCCAGCTACTTGTCATTGCCATCACCATAAGATATTTGCTTAATCCCGAGCCTGATTTTGTTCAGGGATTGAGCGGTATTGCCCTTATTTTGGGCATTCCCAACGCCATCCTCGCAACAGCTTACACCTGGGGAAAGAAAATTGAGAAAAAAGATTAAAATAGCCATAGTTATTCTTCTTTTCGCCTTTATTTTCAGCGGTTGGGTATTTTTTCTTAAGGAGAGAAGAAGCAGGATTCAGCTTGAAAGAGAAAAATTTTTAATTGAGCAGAGGCTTAAATTAAATGGTTTTAAGCAGGCTTTTAATGCATCCAGACCTTTGCAAAAAGCACATTTGGTCAAAAAGCCTTTAATTAAGCCTTCTCCAAAGATTGATTCTGCTTATTGTCAAAAATGCTTTAACCAATACAAATATGAGCTGGAAGTAAAAGATGAGGGGGGAAGATGGATTTTTAAAGATTCCAATGTATTTGACCAAACACCAGGAAAGTTGATTCTTACTGATAAATTTTGGGAAGAAGTTGAGGGTTTTTGCCGGTCAAAACCGCTTTCATCTGCTCAAAAAAAGAATTTATTTAAAAAGGGCTTGAGGAATTATATAGGCATAGGTTTTAGTTTTAATCAATACCATATTCGGTATCAATATTCACCACTAATTTTTTCAACCAGACATTTTGAGACGAGCATTTCTTTTTATTTTCAAGCAGGGTTTTCTTATTTTAATGAATTTAAATCTGCGAATGCAGGGCTTGAGGTAGGTTTTAGATTTTAATCAGAAGACTGCTCCCACCCTTAAAATAACCTTAATGTTTTCTGATTTAAAATAATCCCGCTTATTTTCGTCTTTGTAATCAATTTTCAAAGCTCCCTGATGGTAAAATCCACCCAGCTCAACAGTGAATCGGTCAAAGACATATTTTACCCCCATCTCCCCTGACCAGTGATATGCATAAAAATTTTCTATCCCAGCCCAGCTTATAATCAACTGCAAAGGCACAGGTAGCCAGCCACCTTCTCCCATTCCTGCCAATCCCATACCTTTTAGCTCGCCATATATGCTAAAGCCATAACCCAGCTTATATATGCCTGAAATACCTAGCGTAGGGATAGGAAGCCAAAGTGAGGGAGTAGCTGAAATATCCAAATCCTTGGAACGAACCATTAATCCTATAATATAGTTTTCCAGACCCCCGCTCAGCCCAAACGAAAACTTGGAAACAGGATAAAAAATCCTTTGATATTTAATTTCAAAAATGTCTATCAAAAGAGCGGTTTCTATCTCTCCAGTAAATACCTTTCCTGCAAACTCTATATCTTTGTCCAATAAATCTAGCTCTCCAACATATCGCTCCTGCTCATAAGCAAAAATTAATCGGTTCCTGGCACCGAAATTTAATCTCAGCTCAAGGTCAAATCCAAAAGAAGGAGTTTTTAAATCAAGGTCATCTACAAGGTCAAGCTTTTCTCCAACCTTCTCTCCGTCTTTTTCCCTTTCAATGTTAACGCTTCCGGAGAGAAATGTCTCGTTCACGCCCGCACAAATAGCAATAGAAGGATATATTTGTTGCCAGTCGCTGGGAAGATTTTTTTCCAGCCTTTCTTTAAGCTTATCTGCCCGCTCTTTCCAGCTGAAGAGCAATAAAAATATCAGGCATATAATTCTTGATTTCTTCATAATGTGTTTTATTATATCAACCATTGTGGAAATAAGAAAAATAATTCTTTTGGGCTTTAAAAAATTTGTGCTAGATTAAATTTTTAGGAGCAGAGATGAAAAAGACATTAATGGAAAGGGCACGGGCAGGAGAAGTTACTCCAGAGATGGTAGAGGTTGCCCGTGAAGAGGGCAAGGAACCTGAGGAGATAAGAGACCTTATAGCTCAGGGAAGGGTGGTAATTACGCATAACCGCGAACGCAAAAACGGAAAGCCCCTGGGCATAGGCGCTGGTCTGCGGGTAAAGGTAAATGCCAATATAGGCACCTCGCAAGACCTTTGCGACCTTGAGCTTGAGTTAAAAAAACTCAAATTCGCAGAACAGGCAGGCGCAGATACAGTGATGGATTTATCCACAGGTGGAGATATTTCCGCTATTCGCCGTGAGATAATCAAGCATACTCATCTTCCTTTGGGCACGGTGCCCATATATCAATCAGCTTTGGATACGGTCAAGCGTGGCAAGGCTTTTGTTTATATGAGCGCAGATGACCTTTTCAACACCATTGAAGAACAGGCAAAAGATGGCGTGGATTTCATCACGGTTCACTGTGGAGTCTGCTGGGAGAGCGTTGAGGTTTTAAAAAAGCAAGAAAGGGTGCTGGATGTAGTGAGCAGAGGTGGTGCCCTTACCATTGAATGGATGGAATTCAATAAAAAGGAAAATCCGCTTTATGAGCAATTTGACCGCCTGCTTGATATAGCCCGCAAATACGAGCTGGTCTTAAGCCTGGGTGATGGGCTCCGCCCCGGAGCAATTGCTGATTCCACAGACAAACCGCAGATTCAGGAAGTGATAATTTTGGGAAAACTCACCAAGCGAGCTTGGGAAGCTGGGGTGCAGGTGATGATAGAGGGTCCGGGTCATATCCCGTTGAATGAAATAGAGGCGAATGTGCTTTTGGAGAAAAAGCTCTGCCACGGCGCACCGTTTTATGTTCTCGGACCCCTTCCAACTGATATCGCTCCGGGCTATGACCATATTGTTTCTGCCATAGGCGGAGCGCTGGCAGGATGGTGCGGTGCGGATTTTCTCTGCTATGTTACTCCCAGCGAGCATTTGGGCTTGCCAGGTCCTGAAGAGGTGAGAGAGGGAGTGATTGCTGCTAAAATCGCAGCTCACTGCGCTGATATAGCTCGGGGGAACAAAAAAGCCATTCAAAGAGACCTTGAGATGGGCAGGGCAAGAAAAGAGCTAAATTGGGAAAAGCAGTTCCAGCTCGCACTTGACCCGGAGCGGGCAAGAAAGATTCGGCAGTCCCGACCACCATCTGATGATGAAGTTTGCACAATGTGCGGTGAGCTTTGCGCCATAAGATTAATCAAAAAAACCAGCTGATGTCAGATATTGTCTTCAGCTCCCCTTTGGTTGTTGATGGAACATCAAAAGAGCCTTTTGTTGCAGATGTAAAAGTCAGTGGGGAGAGGATTTCTCAAATTGGTAAAATCCTACCAAAAAAATCTGACAGGGTAATTCCTGCCAAAGGGCTTGTGCTTGCTCCCGGATTTGTGGATGCTCACAGCCATTCAGACTATCATTTGCTTATTCTGCCCAGTGCGGAGAGCAAGATTCTTCAGGGAATAACAACCGAGATAGGCGGAAATTGCGGATACAGCCCTGCTCCTGTGTTCGGAAAGCTGGCTGGCGAGCGAGAAAAGAGCCTTTCGCAGGAATATAGCTTAAAGAAATCAACTTTTCGTGAGCTTAAGGATTTTTTAAAGGAATTAGATGAGCTGAAAATTGCCTTAAACTTTGCCCCGCTTGTTGGATATAATACAATCCGAGCAAGCGTTATGGGATTTGAAAACCGCCCTCCCAGCAAAACCGAGCTCAAAAAAATCCAGAATGAAATAGAAAAAGCCCTTTTGCAGGGAGCTTTTGGAGTAAGCGCTGGTCTTATTTATCCACCAGGATGTTATGCCAGCAAAGATGAGCTTGTAGAGGCGCTTGCTCCGCTAAGAGAAGCGGGCGGAGTTTTTGCCTGCCATATAAGAAGCGAAGGAGATAAATTAATTGAGGCGGTCAGCGAGCTGATAGAAATCGGCAAAAAAGCTGGAGTGCGCATTCAGCTCAGCCATATCAAAACCTCGGGTCCTAGAAACTGGCACAAGCTGGATAAAGTGTTTGAACTAGTGGAAAATGCCCAGAAACACGGACTTAACATAATGGCAGACCGCTATCCATACACTGCCAGCTTTACCAGCCTGAGCGCTGTTCTACCTGAATGGGTGTTTGAAGGCGGGGAAGAGAAATATCGGGAAAGATTGAGAAAAGAAAGGGATAAAATCAAATCGGAGATTTTGAAGAGATATGACGGTGATTATTGGAGAAGGGTGATTATTAGCCAGAGCTTTGAGCAGGGATGGGAGCGAATAGAGGGAAAGAGCATTGCCCAGATTGCAGAAGAGGAGAAAAAGCCCCCTTGCGATATATTGCTGGAGATTCTCTACGAGCATAAAATCAGCCCGAGCGCAATTTTCCGAACAATGAGTGAAGAGAATCTGGAGAGAATTTATGCAAAAAACTGGGTGGTTGTTGGTAGTGATGCTGGGGCAAGGTCAGGAGTGGGTGTTTTGGCTCAGGGAAAGCCTCATCCTCGCGCTTATGGAACTTTTCCTAAATTTTTCAAAGAGTTTGTGCGGGAGAAAAAGCTGGTGAGCCTGAAAGAGGCGGTGAGAAAAACTTCAGCCCTTGCCTGCGAGCATTTTCAGATTAAGGAGCGTGGGAAGATTTTAGAGGGATATTTTGCTGATTTGGTTCTTTTTGACCCAGAAAAAATTTCTGATAGAGCAGATTATGAAAATCCCTTTTTGCCACCGGTGGGGATAAAGCTGGTTATGGTAGCTGGCAGAGTGGTTGTAGAAGATGGTAAAATAACAGGAGAATTTTCAGGGAAGACCTTGCGTAGATGAAGCCCCTTATTGGTCTTACAACAGATATAGATGACGGAAAGAGATTTAATCCTAAGCTGGCGGGCAAGATGATTGTTCATTTATGGGAGAGGTATCCGCTGGCAATTCGTGATGCGGGCGCCGCGGTTGTTCTCATATCTCCCAGCCAGCATCCCGGCGAGATTGAAAGGATTATTGAGGCAATAGATGGTCTAGTGATTTCAGGTGGAGCTTATGATATCCCGCCAGAGGATTACGGTGAGAAGACTATTAAAGAGGCAAAAGTAAAAACCAAGCCCCTTCGGAGTAAGTTTGAAAGGGAGCTGATTTTAAAGGCTTATAAAAAGAAGATACCGATACTTGGTATTTGTGGAGGAGCGCAGGCAATAAATGTTGCTTTTGGCGGTAGCCTCTGGCAGGATTTAACCCTTCAATATCAATTTTCGCTCAGGCATCAGCAGACCCGAGAGCGGGACGAGCCTAGCCATCCAGTTGAGGTGGAGCCAGATACGCTTTTAAGCAGACTTCTTTTTAAAAAGCCACCCAAAAAGCCAAAAACCATCTGGGTAAACAGCACTCATCATCAGGCAGTGAAAAAATTAGGAAAAGGGCTTAGAGTAAGTGCACGAAGTCCAGACCGAATAATTGAAGCAATAGAATCTATAGATGAACCTATCATTGGCGTGCAATGGCATCCAGAGCTTTTATACAAAAAATTTGAAGAACACAGGCTGTTTTTTAAGAGATTTGTAAAACTCTGTCAAAAAAAATCAACAAAAGAATATTGACAATTTGCTTGTTTTTGTTTAGAATTTAGCCAGAAAAAATTTGCATAAAAATTTATAAGGAGAGGTGCCTATGGAGAAAAGATTATATCCACGCAAGAGATTTGACCGTGCTATTAAATGCATCACCCAGCATATTATGTTTGACTGTCAGGGAGTGAATATCAGTCCGGGCGGATGTTGTTTGCGCTCCCCGGTCTCCATAGATGTAGGTGAGGAGCTGGCACTTCTTATCCCCATAGGCAATGGTGAGAATAATTTGCTTTTTGCTCTTGGAAAGGTTATTTGGGCAAAAGAGTTTGAAGCAAAATTTAACGACCTTCCTTTTTACGCAGGCATAAAATTTCTCGCAACTTCCTCAAAGAATTTTCCCGAGCTGGAAAATCTCTGCCAAAACCCAGATTAAAGCTGTTCGCTTGCAAGCTTTTAAGAAAGTTTTTAATAAAATATAAGGGTATTTTTTATCATTGGAGGAAGTGATGAGAACTAAGATGGAGTATATTTTTTCACCCCGCTCGCTGGCAATGATAGGGGCAAGTAATAACTTTGCTAAATGGGGATTTATTATTTTGCATAATATTTTGGCAGGCGGTTATGAGGGAAAAATTTATCCGATTAATCCCAAGGAAAAGGAGATTTTGGGTCTTAAATGTTATCCGAGTGTTTTGGATGTTCCGGAAGAAATAGACCTTGCCCTCATCACCATACCTGCCAGAGGCGTGCCCGAGGTTTTAAAGCAGTGTGCGGAAAAGAAAGTTAAAGCAGTGGTGATTATTTCCGCAGGATTTGCTGAGCTGGGTGAAGAAGGGAAAAGGCTTCAGGAAGAAATCAGGCAGATTGCTAGGAATGCAAAGATGCCTGTTGTTGGTCCCAATGGTCAGGGGATTTCTGCTCCTTCCCAAAGGCTTCAGGCTTGGATGCCAATGTTTTATCCCAGGCAGGGAAAGATTGCCATAATCAGCCAGAGCGGTAATTTACTCACCTGGCTCGGCCAGGGGTTGGAGGAATATGGGTTTGGAATTTCCAAAGGTGTGAGCGTGGGAAATATGGCGGTTTTGGATTGGGCAGATTACCTTTGGTATTTTGCTCGTGACCCAGAAACAAAAGTGATTTTGCTTTATGTGGAAGGGGTGCTTAACGGAAGGCGCTTTCTTGAATGCGCCTATGAGACCAGCTTGAAAAAGCCCATAGTTGTTTTAAAAGCGGGCAGAACCCAAGCAGGAACTCGTGCGGTTCAATCTCACACTGGCGTGATGGCAGGAGAAGATAGGGTTTTTAATGGCGTGTGCGCCCAGACTGGTATGGTTCGGGTGGAATCAATGGCAGATGCCATTGCCATATCTGCAGGCTTGGTTGCCACGCCTGCTCCCAAGGGAAAAAGGGTTGGCATCATCACTGGTGGGGGCGGAATGGGGGTGATGAGCGCTGATTACTGTGTGGAACACGGTCTGGAGGTGGCTCAGCTCAGCGACAAAACCATTGCCAAGCTCAAAGAAATTCTCCC
>CAZQJX010000074.1:0-12384 GCA_964592965.1 uncultured bacterium | reverse complement strand
GAAAGAGGCTTTGCAGGGAGAGTTTTTTGGTGCAGAAGGAGGAAGGATTTTTTGGAGGGGGCGAGCAATATCAAAGCTTTAATCATCGCGGAGATGTGTTGATTATGGATACCGATGATGCCTACCAGAGCCGAACAGGAAATACCTATATACCCATTCCTTTTTTGCTCTCCAGCAGGCGCTGGGCGCTTTTTCTCAATACCTATCAGCGAGCGAGATTTGATTTGGGCAAAAAATTCCCTGAGCGCATCTTCTTTGAACTACCAGATTGTAATATAGATTACTATTTGATTTTCGCTCCGCCCAAGCGTGCTCTGCAAAAATATTCAAAGATTGTTGGAAGCTCTCCGCTTATTCCTCGCTGGTCCCTTGAGCCTTGGATAAGCCGAAGAACTTATCTGGGCTGGAAATTTCCTTGGGCTGTTGATGAGGATGTGCAGAAAATGCTGAGAAACGGCTTTCCGCTTGGCGTAATCTTATGGGAAAATATGATTGGCGAAGATGAAAATCATATTGACCTGCGAGCAAACCGAAAAACTAAATCAGACCTGCCACAATACATAGATAAATGGCACAAGCTGGGCATCAAGGTTGTAGGTTGGCATTTTCAGGGGCAGTTAAAATATACGCCAGAAGTAATGAGTTATTATGATTTAGATAAACATCTTGATTTTCTGGTGCGCAACCCTAATGGCTCTGTGTATATTGGCGGAAGAGGCGCAAACAAGGCATATCTGGATATTACCAATCCTTCTGCCCGCATATATTTCTGGGAGAAAATTTACAAACCGCTTTTTACCGCAGAGCCTTTTGGCACCTCCAGCTTTGAACATCTCAACCTTGACGGCATCAAGCTGGATTTTTGCGAGTATTTTCCCAGCGATGATGTGCCTTTGCTTATGCATCAGCGGGATAAGGGAATGCGCCTAAAGTATCCTGTGCTTTTTGGCGAGTGGCTTTATGCGAAAATTAATCAGATTCGTCCTGAAGGCGGAATAGTCTGGCAGAGAGGAGCTGGCTTGGGTGCTCAGCGGGTGGGATTTGTTTGGGCAGGAGATAGAGGAAGAACCTGGTCGCAGTTCAGGCATACATTGATTGCGGGCTTAAATGCTTCTGCAAGCGGAATAGCTCTTTGGGGAACAGATTTGGGTGGATATATTGGCGGTGGGATTATGGCAGAAGAGGTTTATAACCGAGCGGTGGCTTTTTCCTGCTTTAGTCCATCTTTTCACGACCACGGAAGCGCAATAGCTCCTTGGGAACAGAGCGAGCGTGGGAAAAAGATTTATCGTTTTTATGCAAGGCTTCGCTATAACTTAATTCCTTACATTTACCATTATGTTTGGGAAGCGCATCAAAAAGGATTGCCAATAATAAGACCGCTTTTTCTTGAATTTCCCGAGGATAAAATATGCTGGAAAATTGATGACCAGTATTTGCTAGGAGAGGAGATTCTGGTAGCACCCGTTCTCAAGCACACCACAAGACGCAGGTTATATCTGCCAGAAGGAAAATGGATGGATTTTTGGGACGGAAAAATTTTTAAAGGCAGATGCTGGATTGACTATCCTACTCCTCTTGAAGTGATACCAGTTTTTGTGAAAAAAGGCAGTGCCATTCCCATTCAGCTTAACAGTAGGCTAGAGCTAGCAGGAGCTATTAGCCAGAAAGAAAAAGACCAGATGATTCCTGCTTTTATGGTTTTTGAGCAGGGAGATTTTCGTATCAAAGGAATCTGGAAGGTATTTGACCCTCGCATTAAAACAGACCCAACCACTAGCTTAGATATGGAATTTAAAGAAGGCAAAATAAGAATTTTCAGCCTCCATCCCCTGCCAAGCGCGATTTTAATTTTTGGCTCAAAGCCCAGGGCGGTTTTTTGGAAAGGGAAATCTCTCAAGGAAGTATCAGCAGATACTTGCAAGGCAGATAGAGGGAGCTTCTGGTGCTATCGTTCTGGCGCTCAACAAATTGTAATTTATCTTACGGATAATTGAAATGCGTTTATAATAATCTTGCAGTTTAATTTCACATTAAAGATTAAATTATTTTCCCAAAAGGGCTTGGGCTAAAGAAGAGCGGGTTTAGTTCAATAGCTTCCATTTCCATAAGTTTTCTTGCCATAATTAAGAGCTGGATTTGGCTGGTTCCTGCGCCGATTTCCATTAGTTTGGCATCTCTTGCCAGCCTTTCAACCCCACCTTCTTTCATATATCCATATCCGCCGAGAATTTGAATGGCATCTAAAGCTACCTGAGTGGCGGATTCGCTGGTGAATAATTTGGCTGCGCTGGCAAACTGGGTAGTATCCAGACCCAACTCACTAAGCGCTCCCAGCATCCAAAGCAGGCTGTAGCTACAAAGAAGTTTTTCCCACATTCGGGCAAGCATAAATTGGATTGATTGGAATTTAATTATTGGTCTTCCAAACTGCTTGCGCTCACGGGCATATTTTACTGCTTCTTCTAATGCCCGCTCCATAATCCCGATCATCAGGGCAGGGGTTACAGTTCGCTCAAGGGTCAAAACCCTGAAGGCGTCAAATAAAGCTTCGCCTTCTTTTCCCAGCCGATTCTCCTGCGGAACAATAACCTCATCCAGATAAATAGCACCTGTTGGAGAGGAGAGCATACCCATTTTTTCAAAAGGCTCGCTTGTATCAAGCCCTTTCATTCCCCGCTCAAGAATAAAGGCGCTATAGCCTTTTTCAGGATTGTTCGCATAGATGACAAAGATATCAGCAATGGGAGCATTGGTGATAAATGTTTTTTGTCCACTCAGCACATAATAATCCTTTTCTTTTTTCCAAGTGGTTTTCATTGAGCGGATATCAGAGCCTGCTTCTGGCTCAGTAAGTGCCCAAGCGCCGATTTTTTCTCCGTGAATTAAAGGCAGGCAGTATTTTTCTTTTTGCTCTTTAGTCCCTGAAGTAAGAATAGCATACATACAGAGCTCAAGGCTTGCTCCAAGGCTAAGGGCGAATCCAGGTAGGGTTTTGCTCACCTCAATTGAGACGAGGTTTCTGGTGATAAAATCCCTGCTTTTTATCCATTGCTCCAGTTCTTCTATGCTTTTAACCTGGTCTGTGCCTTCAACCTCTAAAAGAAATTTTTTGATTAATGGAATTATGCTTTCCTTTCCTTCTTCAAGCTCCTTGATTTTTGGTTCTATTTCTTTCTGGCAGAATCTCCGTGCGGTTTCTCTAGCTAATCTGTGCTCAGCGCTGAGTTCTAATTTTAACATTTTTTCTCCTTTCTGTTTTTTCTAGTAGGATTTTTCCGCTATAATTTTCCCGACAATAGCTTTTTATCATAGGAGCAGGAGAAATGCCAGAGAAAAGAGAAGAATTTAAAAGAGTGGCAGAGGCTTTGAGTGCAAGCCCATTTTATCGTCACATACGGATGCGAATTACCAAAATAGAGGAGAGAAGCTCAGAGATGTGGCTTGAGCTTGGTGAAGAGCACAAAAACATCTGGGGAACCATACACGGCGGAGCCATTGCCAGTCTATTGGATTCTACCTGCGGTTCTTCGCTTTATTCATCGCTGGAGCAAAATGAAGGTGCAATCACTATTGACCTGCGGGTGAATTTCTTTGCTCCGCCACAGGGAAGCAGGATTATTGGTAAGGGAAGTTTTATTTATCGCACCAAAAGGCTTGCTTGGAGCCAAGCAGAAGCCTATGATGAGAAGGGAAATTTAATTGCACGGGCGCAGGCAATTCATAGAATAGTAAAAAGGAACTGGTAAAAAGGAGGAAGAAAATGGTCACCGCCATTGTTTTGATCAATGCACGCCGGGATAAAATCCCGGAAACCACAGAGGCACTAGTAAATTTTGATGGTGTTACCGAGGTGTATTCAGTTGCTGGTCCTTATGATATTGTTGCCATAATTCGGGTAAAAGAGAATCAGGAGCTGGCGGACTTGGTCACCAAGAAAATGCTTAAATTAGATGGAATTGAAAAAAGCACAACCTTAATTGCTTTTGAGGTTTTCTCCCGCTATGACCTTGAGCGAATGTTCTCTATTGGTCTGGAGAGCTGAACGATTGGAATGCTTGTTCAAAGCAACATACGCAGTTTTTTTCGCTCTCGTGGCAGGTTAATAGCTCTTTTTGCGGGCATTTTGATTTTTCTTGCTATTTATTTCTTTTGGAAGCCAGAGGGTTTAAGTGAAGAGGGAAGAAAATCCATAGCTATTTTTGCGCTTTGCTCTATTTACTGGGTTTTTGATGTGCTTCCGCTTATGATTACAGGCTTGCTTGCTATTTTACTTTTCCCTCTTTTAGGGGTGCTGAGTTCGCAGGAGACCTTTTCGTTATTTGGCAATCAGGCGGTTTTTTTCATTCTCGGAGCTTTTATACTTTCCAGTGGATTAATTCGCTCGGGCTTAAGTCAAAGAATTGCTCTTTTGTTTTTAAAGAGCTTTGGCAGAACCCCTGTTCGTTTGGTCATAGCTACTCTTTTAATCTGTGCCTTCAGCTCTTTTTTTATTACCGAGCACGCAGTGGCAGCTATGTTTTTCCCTATTATTGCGGAGATATGCGCCTCGCTTCGGCTCGAGCCTGGAGTGAGCAGGATGGGAAAGGCTCTTTTCATATCTCTTGCTTGGGGATGTGTGATTGGTGGTATTGCTACTTATTTAGGCGGAGCAAGAGGTCCGCTTGCTTTAGCTATTTTGAGCCAGACAACAGGAGAGGAAGTCAGCTTTTTGAAATATTCGCTTTGTGCTCTGCCTGCTGTTATATTCGGACTTATCTTTGCAGGATTTGCTATTCTTTTCTTTTTCTCGCCAGAGATTGATTCAGTAGAACCTGCTACTCAGTTACTTCGGGAAAAAATTTCAGAGCGAGGAAAAATCACCCGTAAAGAAATATCCATTGGTATTTTTATGGCGGTTGTGGTTTTATGCTGGATATTTTTAGGACATAAAGTTGGACTGGCAATTATTGCTCTAGCAGGAGTGGTTTTAGCCTTTGCCTTTGGATTTCTGGAATGGAAGCAGGTGGAAGAAGATGTTAACTGGGGAGTGTTCTTACTTTATGGTGGTGCCATCTCTTTGGGGCTAGCAATGAGTAAAACAGGTGCAATGGAGTGGCTGGCAGGAAGGGCGCTTAATTTGATTGGCGACCACAAGCTACTAATTGCCATATTGCTAAGTGCCTTAAGCCTTTTTTTAACTGAGCTGATTAGTAATTCTGCGGTGGTAGCTCTTTTAATGCCAGTGGCTCTTGGTATCTCGTCAAGGGTGGGTCTTGACCCCAAGACAATAATGCTTCTGATTACCATTCCATCGGGCTTAGCTTTTATTCTTCCTATTGGCACTCCTGCCAATGCTATTGCTTTTAGTAGCGGATATTACAAAGTAAGGGACACGCTAAGGGCAGGATTTTTTGTCAATCTGACAACACTAGCGGTTTTTTTGCTTTTTGCCTGGTTAACTTGGCGCTGGCTGGGAGTGGGATTTTAGGAGGAGAGAAGAATGGAAAAAGAAAAGGTGCTTTTAATCATATCCACAACCCGGAAATCTCCCAAAAGCATAGAAAGAGCAATTCAATATGCAAAGGAGAAGAATGCGGAGCTTGTCTGCTTATATGTTCTTGACCTTGAGCTTCCAGAGAACATAGTTCGGCAGATGACAGAAGAAGGCTGGTTTGGAGGTAAGCCGAGCGACCAGTTTTATCAAGCATTATTATATGAATATGAGCGGTGGGGAAAAGAAAAGATAGAGGAGATTAGAAAAGAGGCGGAAAAACAGGGAGTGCCTTTTCGAGCGGAGTTTCGTCGGGGAAGTTTTCTTGAGGAGGCGCTGGATTTTATTGAAAAAGAGAAAGTAAGCTATATCATTGTCACTCGGAGAAGACGCTCCAACCTGAGCAGGTTCCTTTTTGGCTCCGCAGTTGCTGAATTAAAAAAGAAAGTAAATGTGCCTGTAGAGATTGTTGATGAATAGCTTGAAGTGGAGGGGTTTTTAAAGTATCCTTTGTTGACCAATGGAAGAACGACCCAGATTAAGAGCCAATCTGATTGTTCTGCCTGTGGAATATGCTGGCAGGAAGATGATTCTTTTCCAAGACCCCGAGCGCTGGTGTGAGGAGTTGGTGTTTTTTCCCGCAGAGATTGCGCCTATCATTCAGTATTTTGATGGAAGACACACAATCCGAGATATTCAGGAAAAATTAATGAGGGAAACCGGCGAGCTTGTTATGAGCGATTTTATTGAAAAGATTATTAGCGATTTTGATAGCCATTTTCTTCTGGACTCTGAGCGTTTTAGAAAGCATATTGCTGAGCTGAAAAAAGAATGGAACGAGCTGGAAATAAGACCTGCTGTTCTTGCTGGTCAGAGCTATCCCAGCGATGCAAATGAGCTGAGGGAATTTCTTAATCAATTTTACCTTGTTCCTGAAGGAGCTGGGTTACCTCAAGAAAACAAAGATGACACTCTCAGAGCAATTGTTGCGCCTCATATTGAATTAAAAGAAAACGGTGCTGTTTATGCTTGGGCATATAAGGAGCTTTACGAGCATAGTCAAGCAGAGCTGTTTTTGATTTTTGGAACAGGTCATTATCAGACCGAAGATATTCTGGTTTTTTCAGAAAAGCATTTCCAAACTCCGCTGGGAATTGCTCAAACTGATAAAGAGTTTATTCAACTTGTTCGCTCAAAGATAAAAAGACGCTCACAGTTGGGAGATTTTTCTCATCGCAGGGAGCACTCCATTGAGCTTCAGGTGATTTTCCTTCAGCATCTTTTTGAAGGAAAAAGAGATTTTAAAATTGTTCCTGTTTTGGTGGGAAGTTTTCAAATGATGATAGAGCTTGGTATGAGCCCTAGCAAAGACCCGCTTTTTACTGACTATCTTTCTGCCTTGCGTGAGGCAATAAAAGAGTGCGGAAAAAAAGTTGCTCTTATTGCCAGTGCGGACCTTGCTCATCTTGGTCCCAGATATGGAGATAATGAGCTTTATGCACCTATTCGTGAGGAAGAAATTAAAGAAGATGATGAAAAGATGCTCAACAAGCTCGAGCAGGGAGATGCTGAGGGGTTTTTTGAGGAAATTGCCAGAATCAAAGACAGGCGCAAAATTTGCGGTCTGGGACCGATTTATACGGTTTTCAAGCTTCTTGAGCCCTGCCGAGCAGAGGTTTTAAAGTGGTCAGTATGGTATGATATGACCACCCGAAGTGCAGTGAGTTTCTGCTCAATGGCGGTTTATTAGCCAAGCAAAGATATGAGTGGGGGAATTTTAAACCGAATTAAAGGATTTTTTCAAGACCGCCTTTGGCTTTGGGTATTTTATCCTGCTCAAAAAAGGTATTTGATTCGCACCTCAAAATTTTTCCCTCGGGAGTGGGCGTTTTATGCTTTAAGCGAGTGGGAGAAGCAAAAAAAGGAAATTGAAAAAGAGCTTTCAGGGATTAAAAAGCGAAAATTTTTAACCAATATAAAAATTGAAGTTTCTGGTCAGCGGTTTCGGGTTAAATATTACTCATATCGGCATCGTTTTTTTCATCTTCTTGAGAATCTTGCTTATCAATCAGAGGCGATGAGGAATTTTAATACCTTGCTTTATCTGGCAGAGAAAGGCATAGGTGTTCCTCGCCCTCTGGTTTTAGCAGAAGAGTGCAGAGGAAAAATCGCCCTAGAAAGCGTTTTAATTATGGAAGACCTTGAGCCAGCTCTTTCTTATAGGCAGATGCTTGAGAGATTAAAAAATGACCCCAAAGAGCTAGAGAATTTTCTCACCCAGCTAGTTCAAAGCCTTGCCCAGCTTCATCTGGCAAGGGTTTATAATCGAGATACAGATAAAAATGTGCTGGTCAAGATAAAAAATGGCAATTATAAGTTCTTTTACTTTGATTTTGATAATGTTTTTTTCTGGCGAAAGATAACCAAAAATCGGGTGGCAGGAACGCTCAGGCATTTTTTTAACACGCGACCGCTAAAACTCAGTCCCGCTCAAAAAGAGAAATTTATTAACATCTATCTTCAGCACAAAAAAAACCCAAGCTGGAGAGAATATCTTATAAAAAACACCTAAAATAAGGATTTGAAGAATATTTTTGCCATTTGCAGAGGTGAAAAGACAATATTGGCAAGGTGAGCGCACTCATAAGAGCAATAGCAGTTTGTCTGCTTAATTCTTTTAAGCAGGGCTCGGGCGCGTCGAGCTTGGAGGAGCTGGTTAAGGTTATAGTTATAATCTCTTAAATTTCCTAGTGATGGTTTTCTTTCGTCTGCTTTTGAGACTGCATCTGAAAATAGCTCGCAGGGAAGAACCTCACCATCAGGGAAAAGCACAATTAATTTTTTACCTGCCTGACAGCTAATAGGCATTTTTTTCTCTTTCAAAGCCTTTATGAGCATTTTTCTTTTTTCTTTTGCCAGCTCAAGCCTAAGTCTGTCTTTGAAAGAATATGCTTGCGAGTTTTTATTTAGCCATTCTGCTACTTCTTGAAAAATGTCTAAATTTGCAGGAGCAAGCTCTTTTTGCCGAGGAGTGCCTCTGAGCAGGTTCACTTCAATTCTGTCTGGAGTAAGCTCTGATTTTATGTATTCTAGGATGTCAAAAATTTTATCTTGATTTAGTGGACTGAGAACAGTAATGGTAGCAAGCCTGAGGTTGGTATATTTTGCTCTTAGTTTTTTCAGCTCCTGCCAGCTTTCAAGCAAAAGCTCAAACCCGCCTTTTAATCCTCGTATTTGGTCGTGCTGGTAAGAAATAGCATCAATGCTGAATTCAATAGTAAAAAGCACTTTGGGAAAGGCTTGACAGAGTTTTTCAGTGATGGTGGTTATTTTTTGAGTGAGGCTTCCATTAGTAGGGATAGTGATGAAAATCGGCTTTGTGCGTCGGGCAATAATGGAAACCAGCTCATAAAGGTCATCTCGCAAAAAAGGCTCGCCACCTGAAAGCGTAAGCTGAATAAGCGAAGGCAGATGGCGAGAGATTTTTTCCACCTCTTCTAGCGAAAGCTCCTTTTTTTGCGGAGCCTGCATTTCTTCCCAGAAAAAGCAGGTCTGACAGCGAGCATTACATTTATAGGTGACAAAATAGACCAGATAGGCTGGAGTTTTTGGTTGGAGCCAGCTTTGAAAAAGCCTGAAAGCAGGATTCAAAAAATTCACTTTTTAAACCCGCTCAATTATTGAACAGGTGCTTTAAAATCAGGGCTTAAATCAGGAAGCCTGATTTCTCCAAATCTATTTTCATAATGGGAGAGATTTTCTCCCAAAATTTTATAAAACCTTTTGGCATGCTCTGGCGCCATAATAATCCTGCTTCTTACCTTTGCAGTAGGCTGACCGGGATTGATGAAGATAAAGTCAAAAATGAATTCACTGCTGGAATGCTGAACCACTGCCAGATTGGCATAAATCCCCTGCGCTGTTTGTTCATCAATCTGAATTTGTAAAGTAATTTGCTTGACCCCTTTTTCTTCCATCTTTATCTCCTTTTTGGTTTTGATAAAAGTAAGTTTTTAACCGTCCGCTTTTTAAAATTATAAGCTGGGTTTAGCTTTTATTAAAAGCCTGATTTTTTATTTTAAAAGTCCAGCTTTTTTCATTTTTTCAATTTCTTCTTCTCTGAGTTTTCGTTTGAAGATTTTTTCTGTGACGGTTAGCGGAAGGTCGTCTCTGAATTCAACCATTTTGGGCACTGCGTAAGGTGGAAGATTTTTCCGACAGTGTTCAATAACCTGCTCCTCGGTAAGCTTACCTTTATATTCAGTGCGAGGTTTAATGAAAACCTTAATTCTCTCACTGCCCGGTCTTTCTGGGTCTGGTATGCCAATGGCACAAGCCATCTCAACCCCGGGAAGCTGATAAAGAACATCATCAACAATGCGAGAATAAACCTTATAACCGCTAACATTAATCATATCCTTAACTCGGTCAACAATGTAAAAATATCCCTCTTCATCCATTTTGGCAATATCTCCGGTAGGTAGCCAGCCGTCAATCAACCCCTTTCCCGGCTCTGGCCAGTATCCTTTCATCACCTGCGGACCCTTGATCCACATCTCGCCAGTTTCTCCCACCGGCACCTCATTTCCATTTTCATCAACTATTTTTACATCAGTGTCTAAAAGAGGAATGCCAATGCTACCTTTTTTTCTTAAAGTTTTTCCCTGTTTTTTAGCCCGCTTTTTAGCCTGCTGTTCTAAGAAAGGAATTAAGCGGACAAATCCTTTGATTATTCTCTCTCCACCGATAATCCTCTGCGCCAGCTTGAGAAGATTCAAGACCCATTCTGGAAGTTTTATCATTTGGTCATCTTTTTTGAACAGGCTGGTCATACCGCTGAGGTTAACATGGGTCACTGGTGAACATTCTGTAAGACCATATCCCTCATCAACAGGACCGCCTGTTTTTTCTTCAAACTTCTCAGCAATGTCTGGTGGAAGGGCGGCAGACCCAGAGGCACTGATAGTTCCCACTTTCTCATCAATTTTGTTCAAAAGTTTCATAAATTGAGTTGGAACCGCAATGTTGTAAAGCGGTCGGTATTTTTTGATAAGTTCTGCCATCATATCTACATCTCTTGGGTCAGGCACCAAAAGCATATTCCAAGCCATATAAACAGCGCTGTGCATAGCCCAGTGTCCATATTGATGAAAGAAGGGTAGGGCAAGCAAAACCGAGGCGTAGCCAACAATCAGGAAAGAAATATCCATTTGTTTCATCAGCCCGTAGGTCTGAATGACATTACAGGTAAGATTGTAATGAGTAAGCATAACCCCTTTGGGCAAACCTGTGGCGCCACCTGTAAACGGCACTTCTGCAAGGTCTTCTTTAGGATTAATCTCAACCTGAGGTGGATTAGGGTCGTTTTCTAAAATTAACTCACGAAATTGATAGGTTCCGGGAACAGGGTTGGGTAAGTATTCTTTTTCAGCATAATCGTGGAGGTTGGTGATGATGATATTTTTAATAGGCACCTTTTCACTTACTTTTTTGACCAGCTCAAGATGGCTATCTAAGCAGATGATGGTTTTGACGCCAGCTTCTCCCAGCTCGTATTCAAGGTCTCTCTGGCTGTGAAGAAGTGAGCAGGGAACATTAACCGCCCCACATTTAAGAATGCCGTAATCAGCTATTATAAACTGGGGGGAGTTGGGAAGGATAGTTGCGACCATATCTCCTTTTCTTACTCCCAGCTCCCATAAAGCTCGGGCAAAGCGGTCGGTTTCTTCTTTTATTTCCTGATAGGTTAGTTGTCTTTCTAAAAAAGTGCAGGCGGGTCGCTCAGGAAAGTCTCGTGCTGAGTCATCCAGAAATTTATAAAGCGGTATTTCTGGATATGGTTCTAGGGTGGTGGGGAAATTGTCCCGCTCGTAGTTTTTCAGCCAAGGACGAGTTTCATAAACCATTGTTTTGCTCCTTAATTTTTTAATTTTTATATCTCAGTTAGTAAAATTTTTCAAGAGATTAAATTTTTTTAATTTTTGTTGTGCTTTTTGAAATTTTGGCTTCCCAGCAAGTTTAGATATAATGGTGAAGATGAAGTATTTAAAAGTGATAGTTTTTTCTGCTCTATTCACTAGCTTTTTGGGACTTCTGGACTGGCTGGTGGGTATATGTTACCAGCTTTATCAGACTCGCACTGAGTATTTAAAAGTTTTGGTTTTAGATTTCTGGGCAGGAAGAGGTGCGTATTTTGCTTTAGGTGTTTTGGCGGGAGTAATTTTTGCTCTTGTTTTTACCTTTATTTCTTCTAAAGAAAGGGATTGGAGCAGAGTAGTAGTAGGTGTTTTGAGTGCTATTTTTCTTTTGTGTTTTATAGAGACTTTTGCTCAGATTCGCACCCGCTGGAAATTATTTTTAGATTTGCTCTTTTTTAGCGCTATTGGTGGTTTTGCAGGTTATGGAGTGAGCAGAGCTTGGGAGTGGTTTTATAAAAGGTTTTTTAAGGGTCAATTAAGTGCGGTTTTGGCTTTGTTTTTAAATTTATTATTAAGCGGTCTTTTTATCTGCCTTTGGGTGAATAAGTTTAAGATATCAACTTTTGGCAAGTTAGAAGGGCTTATACTTTCAGGATTGATTTTTCTTTTTGGTCTTTGGCTTGCTCAAAGAGCTTTTACCAAGAAAAGCCTTCTGGCAGAAGGGGTTTATTTAATTTATTTTCTTTTTTTCTTTTTCCTTCCGCTTGGGTTTTTTCACTGGAAAATAAAGGTCAAGGATTTAGGTGAGCCGAAAAATCCTCTTAATATCATCTGGATTATTTCTGATGCTTGCAGAGCGGATGCAATTGGATTTTACAGCGGGAAAAACAAAACTCCCCATATTGACCAGCTGGCAGAAGAAGGAGTGGTGTTTTTAAATGCTTATTCACAGGCGCCTTGGACATTGCCGAGTATGTTCAGTATGTTCAGCTC
>CAZQJX010000073.1:0-12388 GCA_964592965.1 uncultured bacterium | reverse complement strand
AATGGCTTTTTGATAGCTTAAAATCGCTTCCCCATAGTCTCCTGAACGCATATAGGCATTGCCCAGATTATAATAGGCATAATCTAAGGTTGGCTTTAGCAGAGGCGCCCAGCTTAAAACTCCAAAGATTAAAACTCCCAAAATCATAACTAAAAATTCTCTCCAAGCTCTTTTCTTTGCTGAAAAGTAAATCTCTTCAAGCGCAAACCCGAAAAAGCACAGAACCACACCTACAACCGCAAGTCTGTATCTGGCAAAAATGTAAAAAGCTGATGTGCTCAGCCAGTAAATGCTCACAAAACCCAAAAGCACCCCTGCCCTCTTTCTTAAAAAAGCCAGACATAGCCCCAAAAGGGCAAAAGGAGCTATCCAGCCAAAATCAGCGAGGTAGCGAAGAAGATAAGAAAATTCTCTCCTGAAAAGATATATGCTTACATTGTCCGCTATTTCTCTGCGGTTCCAGAAAAGAGCCATCTTCAGCAAGAGCCGTTGAACAAATAATGAAGGCTCTTCCCTAATTTCCTTAAAGCTCTGCTTAAACCAAAACCAGCTTATCTGGCTGGGCTTGAGATTTGACCTGCCTAGACGCTTTTCTGCTTCTCTTCGGAAGTCATTTTCTTCAAAAAAAGGATTGGCACAAACAAAATCAGGTGACTGATAAGTGCCAGTAAAGTTTTTAAGATGATTGCCTATATAAAAATTCTGACCCGCTTGACTGGTGGTGAGCACAAAATCCCTACCAACAATATAATTCCTGAGCGCACAAGCTCCTACAATCAAAACAAACCCACTGGCAAATAACCATATTCTTGCAAGCAGTCCCTTTTGCCTTAATTTGAGCCAAAGCCAGCCAAAAAACCAAAAGAAGAACAAAACAAAATTGTCCCGAACAAGACTGGAAAGACCAAGACTAATTCCAGCAAAAAATCCTTTGGCTTTTTTTGCATCTTCAGCAAATCCCAGAACAAGGAAAATGCTAAGGTCAATTAAAAAAATTCCTAAATAGGTTTTGAGCAAAAGCGCCTGATAAAATATAAAAGGAGCATACAGCGCTGAAACCAATCCAGCAATCATACCCACTCGCTCGTTAAACGCACGCTTCCCAATTCCGTAAATCAAAAGGCAATCTAGGGCACCGAGAAAAAGTTGAATAAAATAAATCACAAAGAGCTTTCTTCCAAAAATCACATAAAATAAAGCAAGCAGATAAGGATAAAGCGGAGATTGATAAAAAACCTTTTTACCCAGCCACTCTCCCTGCGCAATTCTCTGCGCCCAAAGGTCATAAGCCTGCATATCCAAACCAGGATGAGTTAAAATCGGCGAATCCTTGACTTCTATTAAATAAACAACCCGAACCAAAAGCGCTAATAAAAATATTGCAATAAGAATTATTAATTTTGATTTTTTAGTTTTTACTTCAATCATTTCTAAATACCCAGATGGAATAACCACACTTTGCTATCGGAGTTTTTTTCAAATATGGCTTGATTATTTCAGGGCTGATAACCAAAGGAGCTTTATGGTAATATAATGTCTGCTCAGGCTTATAATAAAGAAGCGGATAATAAAAATGCCCAGCTCCCAAAAGAAGCTGAACACTTATGGCGCAGTATTTAAGTCTGGGCTTAAAGCCCAAAGGTTGATAATTTATCCCATAAAGCTCGGGAAGCGGATGACCAAAATAGCACAGCTCTATTTTTTCTATTCCATTTCTCTCCATAAATTTTTTTAAAGCAGGAAGGTCTTGACCCCAGTCAAGATTTGAATCTAAAAGCACTTTATGTCCTCTACCTGCTCCACCGCAAAATTCATTAAAATAGCTAAGATAATGTGGATAAATCAAAAGGCTTTCCAGCATAAGCCAAAAAAGCATACCCACTATAATACCCTTAACTTTTAGACCAAGCTTTTCCCAAAAACTTCCCAGCTTGCCAATTAAAAGAAAAGCCAGCGGAAAAAACGGAACTAGGTATCTTATACCAATTTGAAGCACGCTTTTTGTGGAAAAAACAAAAAGCACCCACGCACAGATAGCTAAAATCAAAAGCTCTTCTTTTGCCAATGTAAAGCGGAATTTTGAGCTGAAGGAAAAAATTAAGAGCATCAAAAAAAGGACCTGAACCGCAATAGGCACTTTGACAAAAAGAGCAACCAGAAAATACTTGCGGGAGCAACCACGATACCATTTTCCCAAAAGATAATTGGCAAACTCGCCCTGCTCTGCGTCAAGAAGCTGAGCATCAAGACCTTTTAAATATGTTTTTGGAAGAGGCACAGGCACAGACCCAAAAGCATCTGCCAGCGACCTCATTGTTTGACTATAAAAATTTAGCTCTGAAGGCTTGGAAAAAACCTCTTTAAATCCATATTCCGCACAGATAATAAGGCACATTAAGCTGAAAATTAAAGCCAGCTCCCCTACTCTTTTGCCAATTATTTTTGCACCTAATTTCTTCCTCTGCCTGATTAAAATTTCTAACCACACCAGAAAATAAAAAGGCAAAATCAAAAGAGCGCTGAATTTGGAAATTTGAGCCAAGCCGAGAAATAATCCAGCAAAAAAGGCATTTTTCCAGCTCGGCTTGTTCCAGTAGGCAGAAAGAGAAACAACCGCTAAAAACAAGAAAAACCCAAAGCCTAAATCAACTGTTGCTATTCGGGAATGGGCAAGAATATTCGGGCTGAAGCAAAAAATCCAAAGCGAGATAATCGCTCCGATTTTGCCATATCTTTTTCGGGCATAAAAATAAAGAACAAATGCAAATGCGCATCCTAAAAGCAAAATCATCACCCTGCCAGCTCCAAATATCTTTAGATAATCTTTTTTGTTTTTGAGCATAAAATCCGTGGCAAAAATCCAAGCCAGCCAGCCAGATTTTGGAAATCTATTTAAATCTGGCTCAAAAGCAGGCTTGATAAAAATAAGAGGAAGGCTGGCAATTAGCCGAATAAGCGGTGGGTTTTTGCTATAAAGGCTGAAATCAGCTGTGCGTAAGTAATAATATCCTGCAGGAAGATGAGCAAACTCATCAATGGTGATACTCTTTTGCTTTTGGCTGAAAAACCCCAAGCAGAAAAAAATCCCAACCAGAATAATTGGGACAAAAATTTCTCTTTTTTTCAAGGCAAGATTATTCTATCAGGACTGACAGGGAGAGAAAAATTCAGGACTGCAATTTTTTTCTCAGCTCCCGCACCATATCTCTTATCTGTTTGATTTTTCTCTCCAGCTCAATGACCATCTGCAGAATTTCCTGCTTTTCCAGCTCAGCAATCATCTGTTGAGTTTCTGGGCTGATTTCTTCTTGAGCTGGCTCCTTTGGTGCTTCTTCTGCTAGAGGTTCCTGAACAGGAGCTGGTTCAGCTTCCTGTTCTTCTTTAGGAACTGGCTCAATTTCTTCTAAAGGTGGGCTTGGCTCTGCCTGCTCAAAAAGCTCCTCTTCGGCTTCTTCTGCCTGTTCCTGAGCAGGTGCAGGTTCTTCTGCCACTTCTTCCAGTGTGGTTATTTCTTCTTCAACTTCTACTGGCTTGAGTTCTTCTGTTGGTTCCTCTTTTGGTGCTTCTTCCTGCTCAACAAACCGCATCTGTCCAGGATAAAAATCCTCCATTGACTGCTCTTCTGCCTGCTCGGGCTGTTCAGCCAAAGATTCTTCACCTAAAGGCTCCTCTTGCGCTTCCTGACCTTCTGGGACTTGGTGCTGAGAGATGACCTCAAGCTCTGCTTCAGGCTCTTTGGCTTCTTCCTGCTGAGCTTCCTGCTTACCAGCTTCTTCCAGCTTTTCAGGAGCCTGAGCCTCCTGCCAAAGCTCAGCAGTGTCCTCACCGATTTCCTCTTGTGCTTCTTCCTGCGAAGAAGCCAAAGGCACCTCAGGCACCTCAACTGGCAGTTCTTCTTCAGCTTCTTGTGCCTGTTCTGCTTTTTCTTCAACAGGAATTTCCTGCAAAGGCTCACTGGGCGTCTCGCTTACTTCTTCTAAAGGAACAGGCTCTTCCTCGGCAAATTCTTCGCTAGGAGCAGGCTCAACCTCTTCTAATGGAGCTGGCTCCACCTCTTCTAAAGCTATGGGCTCTTCTGCCTGCTCCTGCTGAGGAGCTTCTTCTAAAATTATAGGTTCTTCCTTTTCAGGTTCGCTAATAGCCTCTTCTTCCTCTATTGGCTCTATCTCTCCTTTCTCATTTTTGCGAAAAGCCTTTTTTACTGGCTTGACGGTTCCCAGAGAGATTTTTTCTGGAAGTGTGCGTGCGATTTCTTCTACCTGACTATCCATTGCCAGAACCAGCCGAACAGGCATACCTGTTATTTTTTCCAAAGTGTCCTTGATGTTCTCTCGGTCTGGCTCAGAAATAGCAACTACCAGCGTCCCTTCTTCTATTTTCAAAGGAACCGCCATTAATTCCATTGCTTTATCTCTTCCCAATTTTCTTTTTGCTTCTTCAGGGATAGGCTCCTGATAAAGGTCAACCAGCTCCATTCCCCACTGCTCTGCCAGAACCTCAAATAACTGCTTTTCATCAATATATCCTAGCTCAAGCAGGGCTTTTCCCAGCTTCATCTTCCACTTGCGCTGATGAGAAAGAGCAGCAACCAGCTGAAACTCTGTTATAAGTCCCTTCTCTTCCAACATCGCTCCCAGCCTTTTGCGTGCCATTACCTCTCACCTCCTTTTCAATCATTTTAACATTTTTTCTCGGAAAATGACAATTTTGGTCAAAAAAATAAAGAAGATAAAATAAAACAAAATGCAAAATTCACCTGCTAAAATAGAGATTCTTTTTCAAGAAGGTTTTCGCAAGCTCCTTCATTTTGCGGTGTTTGTTTTTATCATTCCTCTTCGCTGGTTTGGCTGGAGGTATGCGTTTGGCTTTGGAATAATATCTTTTTTCTGGAATTTATGGATAATGCCGAGATGGTTCAGAGCTAGCTTTCGTGCTGAGGAGCTTGCCCGGTCAAGGTCTTTGGGAATGCTTTTTTATTCGCTATGTGTAGCTCTTCTTTCCCTTGCTTTTCCTCTGCCTATTCTTGCCAGCTCTTGGGCGGTTTTGAGCATATCTGATGCACTTTCCAGCATAGTTGGCAGATTTTTGGGAAAAACAAAACTCTGGTGGAACAAAAAGAAGAGCTGGGCTGGTTTTTTCGCTTATTTTATCAGCGCAAGCATTTGTGGCTGGATATTTTTTATTTGGACGAGGCTCAATATTGCATCCAGCAGTCCTTTCTGGCTGGGAGCAGAGGTGCTTACAAAGATGATGGTGACCAATTCAGCAAAAATTTTTTTATTCAGCACCATCTCTGCGTTTTTCTCTTCGCTTGCTGAAAGCTTATGCAGGTCTTTTGAGGATAATTTAATCGCACCCTTTGTTTACGGACTTGCTCTTTGCTTATTGTTTATCTATCTTTAAAATTTTCCTTTAACTAAATCTGTGCTAGATTTTTAGCTGATGAGCAAAAGAATAATAATATGTTTATTTCTTGTTTTAACCATAACTTTTTGCAAAAAGTCTCCGCCCACACTTGAAAGCATTTTATTTTCCAATCCGCCTGCCAATCCTGTTAGCCAGCTGTTAAACTTAAATCCTCGCTTGAAGTTTTTAAGGGTAAGAATAAACAACCGCATTCGTCAGACTGCTGTTTATCAGCCATCTAGCGAAATAGTTTTATTAAGAAATCAAACTGGTAGGTGGAGGATTTTTGTGGGAATTATTCCTGAATATTTTACCCGCCATTCTCAACCAGTTGAGATAAAAATTTTGCAAAAACAAAATGGCAGAAAAAAGTTAATCCTTTCCCGCAAACTTGATGCTAGTTTATGCCGAAAATGGGTGGAAATAAGGTTTGAGGTAAGCGATGAAGATAGCGAGATTGTTTTTCGCTCGGACATAAAAGATTATGGTCTTGTGCTCAGCAAGCCTGGTTTGATTGAAGCCAAGCCCTCCTCTTCATCCTCAATTGTTTTTATCCTAATTGATGCTCTTCGTGCTGACCATTTAGGAGCTTATGGATACCAGCTTCCCACCAGCCCCAATATTGATGAGCTGGCAAGGCAGGGAACGATTTTCCTTAACACCATCACCGCATCTGCTTTTACAGTGACCAGTCTCTCTAGCTTTTTCACTGCTCTTTATCCTTGGGAGCATAGGGTTGTTTTTGTCTCTAATCTTTACTTGGCAAGGGATTTTGATGTTCTTGCTGAGAAGCTTGCTCAGGCTGGGTATCAAACTGTTGGTATGAGTGCAACATATTTCCATCTCTCTGATTTTGCTCTTGACCAAGGGTTTGAGCTTTTTGATGAAAGCTGTGATGAGCATTTCTTTTTTAGAGATGCAGAATGCCTGACCGAAAAAGCTATAAAATGGCTGGAAGAAGAAGCCCAGCCCCCATTTTTTCTTTACCTTCATTATGTCTCCACCCATGCGCCATATTATCCGCCAGAGCCATTTCGCTCTCTTTTTACTCAGAGGCTTGAGCCAGCAAAAGGTGCTGTGGCAAAGGGAGAGATTTCCCGGTTCAGTAAAAATCGCAAATGGTATCAATTTCCTCGCTCACCAACAAAGAAGGAGCTTGCTTGGCTTAAAGCTTTATATGATGGTGAAATAAGATATGCAGACGAGCAGGTCGGAAGGCTTATTCAGGTGCTTGAGCAAAAAGGCTTTTTAAAAAACACACTCATACTTATTACCGCAGACCACGGCGAGGCTTTTTATGAGCATAAAAAAGTTGACCACACCGAAGATTTGCATCTGGCTGTAACAAAAATTCCCCTTATTCTTTTCGGACCCAATATACCAAAAGCAAGAAAGATTTATGACCTTGTAAGAAGCATTGATATAGCTCCCACCCTGCTTGAATACGCCAAAGCACCTGTTTTGGCCAGGGCAGAAGGAAAGAGCTTTTTATCTTGGCTAAAAAGTCCTGTTCAGGAAAAAAGGGTAGCTCATTCAATCCGTTATATTCGTCGCAAGAAGTTTCAGCAGAGTTTATATGTGCTTCCGTATCATCTTTTGGTTTATCAACCTGGTATGAAGAAGATAGAATTATATCGGATTGACCGAGACCCTGAAGAAAAAAACAACCTTGCTTCTACTCAGCCAGAGCTGGTCAGAGAATTACTGAAATTACTTCCCAGCTATGAAACAGTTCTATTTGGCAAAAAACTTCCGCCAGGCAAATTTGATGCTGAAACCTTGCGCCGACTAAAAAGCCTTGGCTATATGGAATGAAAAATCCTTTAACTTTTTAAATTAAATTTAAGCCAGCCCTGCTCCTTTAATCACCTCAGGCACAAGGTCATCCCAGCCAAGTGGCATTATATGCACGCCCTGGCACATAGGTTTGATCTTCTCAATAATTCTCACTGCCACTTCTACGGATTTTTTCTTTCGGTCCTGCTTTGGTGTTTCTTCAAATTCTTTAATTAGGCTTTCTGGCACATCTATTCCAGCAACATTCTCGTTCATATATCTTGCCATCTGAGCGCTTTTTAAAAGCACAATTCCTGCTAAAACTGGCACATTAAACTTCTGCACCTGGTTCATAAAATCTTCAAATTTTGCTGGGTCATAAATTGCCTGCGTTTGAAAGAATTTAGCCCCTACTTCTATTTTCTTTTCCATTTTAATTAGCTGGAGCTCAAGCGGGTCTGCGCCTGGATTAACAACCGCACCTGCAAAGAATGAAGGCGCACCTTCAAGCTCATGTCCAGCCATATCTTTTCCTTCATTTAAAGTTGAAACTGCCTTCAGGAGCTGGACAGAATCCAGGTCAAAAACAGGTTTAGCTTCTCTGTGGTCTCCTAGAAAAGGATGGTCTCCGGTCAGGCAAAGAACATTTTTAATTCCCAGCGCCCAGGCACTGAGCAGGTCGGATTGAAGAGCCAAGCGATTTCTGTCCCTGCAGGTAAGCTGGAAAATTGGCTCTATGCCCAGCTCAACCAATTTGGCGCAAACCGCCATTGAGCCAATGCGCATAACAGCACTTTGCAGGTCAGTGACATTTACTGCTACTACCAAATCTTTGATTGTTTGGGCGTCTTTCAAACATTTATCTAGATTAACCCCTTTAGGTGGTCCTATTTCACCAGTAACTGCGAATTTTCCGCTTTCCAGAGTTTCTTTTAATTTGCTCATTTCACTCCCTCCTTTCAAAACTTCTTTCAATCCCGATTGGGAACGGTTATCTCACCTGCAAGAGACCTAAAGGTAAGCTCCCCTTCTTTGATAGTAAGATTGCGTGGACGAGACCAACGGGCATAATTTTTCGGTGGCTGATACTTGCGAAGTTCATCCAGCCTGCCTAGAGCCTTGAGTCGGTCATAAATCAACTTCCATCCGCAATCTTGCTCAGGATTAACTTCACATTTTCCGTTCTTGGCACCACCACAGGGACCATTAAGAAGACCTTTGGAGCAAAGAGTCACAGGGCAAAGCCCGCCAGTGTAATCAATAATGCACTCACCGCAAAGAGAACAATACTCAGTAATGAAATTGTCCGAAACAGTCTCACCACCAAAGATGGTATCACAGCCGGGATGGACCGCTCCGCCATCAGTGGCGTCAATCACTGTGTGCACACCCTGCCCGCAGGCAAGGACTAAAAAAGAATCAGTCTGTTCCACCTCGGCGCGATGCTCTTCCATAAGCATCTGCTTGGCAACACTCAGCTTGCAAAGAGAAACTCCACTCGGAGTGCACGCCCAGCCTGAGACTTTTATTCCTCTTTTTTCCAGCCTTCTTGCCATTTCCTCAGTCTCAGGCTCACCTCCAGAATGGCACTTTGCTGCGCAATTACCGCATCCAACAACAAATACTCGCTCACCAGGCTTGAAAAAACTAAGAATCTCCTCAATAGGTTTTTGAATTGTGGCATGCATTTTAAAACCTCCTTGATTTGATTTTGGGAACTGCTTTTGACCGCTTATTTGCTATATAAAAATATCGTTTTAGATTTATATCATAATCAATTGATGATGTCAAGGAGCTGGAAGTTAAAGCAAAGGAATTTAACCAAGCTTTAAAGCTGACAAAAGAATGGTTGAGATAAGAAGAAAAGAAAACTAATATAAATTGGAAGTGAAAAGCGCGGTAGAAAGAGATAAAAGAAGTTGTTCGCTGTGTTTGAATTGTCTTCGCTCCTGTCCTAGTCAGGCAATAGCACTCAGGCAGAAAAGAATTATTTCTGAGCGGTGTATTGGCTGCGGTATGTGCATAATCAGCTGTCCAGAGGAGCATTATTTTAGTGCAGGATTAGATGAGCTGAAAGAGCTTTTGAGCAAGCAGGGCAAAAAGATAGCCCTAGTTAATCCTTTGGTTGCCACTAATTTGGGTGAGAACGAGCCAGAACGCTTGGCAGGAGCGCTGGTTCAGCTTGGTTTTGATGAGGTGTTTTTAGCGGATTTTGGTCTGGAGTTAGTTGCAGAGGAGTATCAAAAGCTATTAGAAGCTGGTTCTGCTTCTCCCCTTCTCTCCAGTCATTGTCCCATAGTGGTTCAGCTGGTGGAAAGATTTTATCCAGAACTGGTATCTCATTTAGCTGGTGTATGGAATTCTGAAGTATGCTGTGCATTAACTCTTTATGAGATTAAAAAGCCAGACCTATTGGTGGTGATTGGTATTTGTCCTGCCCAGACAAAGGAATTTTCTCGCTTAGAAGAGCCGATTTTCGCCTTAAACATTAATCAGCTTTTGCTTTTATTAAAAGAAGAGCGCATTTTGTTAGAAAAAGCAGGTCGCAAAGATATTCTGAGCATAGGTTTTGAGCAAGGCAAGGTTTTTCTCTGTGAGCACGACCTTATTTATGCGATTTGGGGAACGGATTTTCCCAGTGAGCAGGTTGCGAGCATATCTGGGATTGACCAGCTCAGAAAAGTTTTTGATGCAGTTCGCTTGGGAAAGATTAATCATCAATTTCTTGAGTTAAATTTTTGTTCTGGTGGATGTGTTGGGAGCGCCTTACTTCCTAACCGTTTAAGCACTGCTCAGCGGTATCAACTAGTCAAAAGGTATCTTGAGCTTCACAAGAACGCGGAAAAAGCACAGCTCAGGCTTGTTCCTAAATTTTCACTTAATTTTGAGAGAAGTTTCAGTCCAAAGCGAAGAAGAGAGCAAGAGCCTAAAGAATCGCAGGTAAGAGAAGTTCTCAAGCGGTTGGGATTTGACCGAACTCATCCCCCACTTAACTGCACAGCTTGTGGCTACCCGAGCTGTGAGGAATTTGCCCGCGCGGTTCTGCGTCAGGAAGCGGAGCTGGATTATTGTTATCCTTATCTTATTAATCAGATGGCTCGTTTGGATGAGAGAATCCTTCGTTCAGAGAGGCTGGCAAGTATTGGTCAGATAGCAGCTGGGCTCGCTCATGAGGTGAATAATCCCTTAGGTCTAGCAAGTGGTTATGCTCAAACTTTAGTAAGCGACTCCCGCCTGCCAGATGACATAAGAGAGATTATTAACACCATTCGTGAGGAGATAGATAATGCAGCAAACATAATTCAGAGCCTGCTTAGTTTTTCTCGGGAACGACCAATTAAATTTGAGCAGGTGAATCTGTATGAGCTTTTGGCAAACACTCTCAAGCTAGTATCACCTCGCTTGGAGACAAGCGGAGTGGTTCTTAATTTAGACACCTATCCTCATCCTCTTTGGATAGAATGTGACCCTCATGGTCTTCAGCAGGTTTTTACTAATTTAATAATCAATGCCTGGCAGGCAATGCCCGGGGGCGGTGTTTTGAGCATTTCTGTAGAATCTGACTCTGACCAAGTCAAGATAAAATTCAAAGACACAGGCGTGGGAATCAAGCCTGAGCATATAGATAAACTTTTTGACCCATTTTTCACCACCAAGCCACCCGGAGAAGGAACTGGTTTGGGATTGACTATGGCATATCATATCATTCAGCGACACGGCGGAGACATAGAGGTGAAAAGCGAGCTGGGAAAAGGCTCTGAGTTTATTGTTATTTTGCCCCGCACGCAAAGTAAGGAGATAAGAAGCGAAGATGAAGGAACGGGTATTAATTATAGAAGATGAGAAGCGCTGGTGCAATTTTTTAAGCCTGCTAGTTCGTCAGGGCGGATGGGAGCCTGTGGCAGAAACCGACCCCGAGCACGCGCTTGATATGGTGGCTGAAGAGGATTTTGACTTGGTTTTAACTGACCTTCGTATGCCCAAAATAGACGGCATAGAAGTTCTCAAGCGAATTAAAACCATCAAGCCAGACCTACCAGTGATTATCATTACTGCTTATTCAACGGTTGAGGCTGCAATTGAGAGTATGAAAGAGGGAGCATTTGATTACATAACTAAACCATTTAACAATGAGCAGGTTCTTGCGGTTTTGCGAAGGGCGCTCCGACAGGTTCAGCTGGAGCGAGAGAATAACTATCTTGCCCGAGCGCTTGAGGAGCGCACCCGTTTAGATACGCTAGTTGGAAACAGCTCAAAAATGCAGGAAGTTTACAAGCTGATTGGAAAGGTTGCCACCACCAATGCCACGGTTTTAATTCGGGGAGAAAGCGGAACTGGCAAGGAGCTGGTGGCAAGAACCATTCACCGCAACAGCCCGAGAGCACGCAAGCCTTTTGTGGTGGTGGATTGCTCAGCTTTGCCAGAGACGCTTTTGGAGAGTGAGCTTTTCGGTCATACCAAAGGCGCTTTTACCGGCGCTCAGACCAGCAAAAAGGGATTAATTGAAGAAGCAGAAAGCGGAACAGTTTTTCTTGACGAAATTGGCGATATTTCCCCTTCTGTTCAGATGGACCTGCTCAGGTTTTTGCAGAGCGGAGAAATCAAGCGAGTGGGTGAAAGCAGGTGGAGAAAGGTTGATGTGAGAATGATTGCAGCTACCAACCGCGACCTTGAGGCGCTTATTAAAGAAGGAGCTTTCCGCGAAGACCTTTATTACAGGTTAAATGTCGTAACAATAGTTGTTCCACCACTTCGTGAGCGGAAGGAAGATATACCTGAGCTGGTTCAGCATTTCATTCGCAAATATAATCAGCTGGAGAAATTAAATATTCAGGGAATAAGTGCACAGGCAATGGAATTGCTTATGAGTTATGACTGGCCGGGCAATGTCCGTGAGCTAGAAAACACTATTGCCCGAGCAATGACTCTGGCAAGAGGAAAGGTGATTATGCCTGAAGACCTTCCTTTGGGAATATCAGTTCCACCTGCAGAAAAAGAAAAAGAGCTGGGATTTTTTGAGCTAAAAAAGAAATATCTTGCTAATTTTGAAGCTAGCCTTCTTAGGCACTATCTTGAGCGAGCAGGCGGTAATGTTAGCCTTGCTGCCCGCTATGCTAAGATGCCTCGCCAAAGCTTCCACCGGCTTTTGCGGAAATACAAAATCAAAGTAGAGCGAAAAGGCTCAGCAAAAGCTTTGAAAGAATAA
>CAZQJX010000072.1:0-12516 GCA_964592965.1 uncultured bacterium | reverse complement strand
TCACTTACCACCTCTCCTTCCATCACCGGCTCGCCCTCTTTGAGCTCACCCTCCTCCACAGGCTCTGCTTCCCAGAGCTCCTCCTCGCTGATTTCTTCTGCCTGAAAAGAAGGCTCAGTAGATGGAGCCTGCTCCTCGGGTGATGGCGTGGTTTCCCAGAGCTTCTCTGCTTCTTGGACTTCTTCTTCTAAAGGTGCAGGCTCGCTTGGTGCTGGTGGAGCCTGCTCTGGTGGCTGAGCTTGAGGAACTTGCTCCTTTTGCGGTGGTTCCATCTCTGAAGAAAGTGATTCCATAAAATCCTTTAGCTCCTCACTTACCTCTTGGGAAGATATGGTCTGTTGTTCTGGTTCAGCAGGAGCTGGCTGTTTTGGCTGTGGAGCTGGTCTGGGCTTGGAAAGCATCTCCTCTACCTTGCTGATTAAGGTCTGCGATTCAAACGGCTTGATGATATATCCATCAGCGCCGATCTCCGCTCCCCTTATTTCATCAAATCCTTCAAAGCTACCTGCTAAAAGAATCACTGGTATCTGAGCAAGCTCTGGGTCTTTCTTTATCTCCTCACAAACCTGATACCCATCCATACCAGGCATAACCACATCCAAAAGCACAAGGTCGGGTTTTTCGGTTTTTATCTTTTCTAGCGCCTCTGTTCCGTTATCAACTGTGATTAGCTCGTAATCCCCATCTGCAAGGGTGATTCTCACCACTTTTTGAATGGTGATGGAATCGTCTGCGAGAAGAATTTTTTTAGCCATTTTCTCCTCCCTGCTCTTTGGCTTTAAAAGAGCCTTGTCTTAGACTTGCGAAAAGATTTTCTACCCTTAGCGCCCTTTTGCCTGAATCAAGCTCATACCAAAGCGAATTCTGTTCTTTTTCAGGCTCTGCCCAGAAAATCCCACCTACCTCTTTTACTTGAAGAGCGATCAGGTCTTTACCTTCTTCCAAAATCAGGAACATATTTCCCTGATTTTTTAGCTCTGAAATCGCCTTCCAGTTTATGACCGGCACCGCCTGCTCCTGATAATAAATCAACCCCTGAAAATAATCACCGCTCAAAGGCACTGAAAAAATCTGAGCATCATCAATTATCCTGAGCAAATAATCAAACCGCACCGCCAGCTCCTCAGAGCCAACCACAACCATAAGCCATCTTTTGGAAGGCTCCTCTTTAGCACTTTTTTGAAGCTGTGCCTCTAGGGTCATTTTTTAGCTTTTCAAAAAGCTCTTTAAAAGCAAAACCTAAAAACCAATCCTCATCGCCTTAAAAGCCAAAATTTCCGAGAATTTTCTCTCAATTTACCTGCTTTACAATTTTAATCCTAATCGGAATATGAATTGATGTCAAGGAAAGACGAGAATTTATCTTATGTAGCCCAGGCTTCTTAACATTCTCTTAGCATTGACATTAGTGATTTTGGGCTTTTTCGCTCCCACCCTCTTTGCCCTATACTTGCTCCGAAATAAAAGAATCTCTGTGCTAAGCTCCTGATAAAGCTGTGAATTGCTCCCAATAAGATTTATCTCTTCGTTGGGGTCCTGCGAAAGGTCAAAAAGCTCATCCCCACCGTTAGAATACCAAATTAAATGATAGGGATACTTGATTACAGACCGCTCCTCTCGGTTGTATCTGTAGGTGTTAAAATCCGCAAAGCGGGTTTTAAAGGTGACCAGAAGGCGCTTGGGCGGGTAGCGCTCAGAGAAAATCAAAACTGAATTATTGGAATTTTGCTGATAAAATATCTTCGGACGCCTTCCTCCAAGAAGCTCAAAAATCAGCTCGGGCAGGTCTTTAAGAGAGAAAAATCCATCCACCTCTTTGCCAGCAGGAACAAGCCGAGGATAAACAACAAGCAAAGGCACATTGATAAGGTTTTTATAAAGCCCGAATTCGTGCGCCCAAATGCCGTGGTCTCCCAAACCCTCTCCATGGTCAGAAAGGACAATAAGGATTGTATTTTCAAATAACCTTGCCTCCACAAGCTCCTTCACCACCTCTTTTATCCGCTGGTCAATGTAATAAATACAGCCATCATACCAGCTCTTAAGCATCTCTTTTTGAGATTCGCTTAAGCTCTGCTTGCCCGCATCAAAAGCTATCCAGTCAAAATGAATTTGCTCAAGCTTTTTGCTCGCCTCTTTGGGATTAGAGAAAAAATGATAGGTCATTGGATGATAGGGATATGGTAGGTGCGCCTCCATATAATTGATGAAAAGAAAAAATGATACGCCCCGGCTAGAAAGCTTCCTTATCCACCTGCGAGCTATTCTCGTCGCTTTTGCTCCACCATCATCCCAAAGCATAGCTTTGGCGTTAGTTGCAAGTATCATATACTTCCAGAGCGTCTGACCAAACAGCTGAGGGCTTCTCTCTGGCCAGCTCTCAATAAATACTTTAAATCCTTGATCCAGATTAGAATAACTGCTTATCCAGGGGTTGGAAGAAATTCCTAATGTAAGATATCCCCGCTCGGAAAGCGCTTCTGCTATGGTCTTGTAATCAGAATCCAAATACTCATTTCCATTAATCGCCTGATGCTCTGAAGGGTATAATCCAGTGAAAAAGCTGGCGTGAGAAGGAAGAGTCCAAGGAGAAGAAGTATAAGCATTTACAAACTTGGCTCCGTATTGGGAAAGGAAATCAAGAAAAGGGCTGGTCTTTCTTTTGTAGCCATAAAGCGAAAGATGGTCTTTGCGCACCGTATCCATCACAATTAAAACCACATTAGGGGCACCTTTTACAAAATTGCCAAAGATTGGCAGACGAAAAGCTCCCCAAAAATGGTAATAAACCACAAAGCCTCCCACCAGCCAGATAACCGAAAAATACAACCTTCCTTGCAGGAGTTTCGGGCGCTGAAATTTTTGTAAAAAATCTAACAAACTGCCTCCCAGCACAAAAAGAAGGGAAAAGAACAAAATGTTTAAAATCACATAAAGCCACCTTTTAGGATGAACGCCTAGATTCAAACATAGCGCCTGAAAAGTCCAGATTTGAATAAAGCCTGTAAAGCAAAAAGCCAGAAAAAACGGACGAGAAAAAATCCTTTTTAATAATTTTATGCGGTTTTTAACAAGCTTATAAAAGTATGCTATAACCAGCGCTATGCAAATAACTAAAAGAGGAGAAATAAACACCTTTGAATAAAATTGGCAATTAGGAGCACAAAAAACCTTGAGCAGATTAAACCCTGAAAGCAAAAGTATGTAAATGCTGAAGGCAAAGCCTAAAGCAAACTGCCTTGCAAATTCTTTTTTTGAAAGCTTAAGCGGAAGATATACAAAAACAAATGATAAACTTCCCAAAAGCACTCCCAACATCATACTTGCCATTATCTCACTTCTTACTGAATAAAGTTGCCAAAAATGAGCGGTTAAATAGAAGAACCTGATGAAATCAAATTGTTCAGGAAGGAAAAAATTTCTGACATTATTAAAAAGGGCCTCAGAAATGGCAATGCTAAATCCAAGCGCTCCTGACCAGATAAAAATCCTGAAAAATTCTTTTATTAGGTTGTTTGGCTTGCTCACAATAACCAGATTAATTTTTGCTGTTAAAATCAAATTGGTTGAAATCAATAAGCGAGAATATCCTCATTCCGTCAAAGAAAAATCCCTTGATCACACGATTTTTCTCATTGCGCATAATCTCTGGAAAATTCAGCCAGATGGCAAGATTAAAATCACGAATCGGCTCTATTTTTTCAACCAAAATATTTCTCTTTTCTCCTCCAACATTTATCTCCAGTAAATAATTGCCTTCGCTCTCCCTTCCGGATAAATACTTGCTTAAATCAAACACATCTTCTTCATCTCCGCTTATCTCCCTAACTTGAAGAATCTGGTCTAAACTAACTGCTAAAAAATATCCACCCGCCTGAAAGCAAAGATAATATTCTTCCTTTTCCATCTTTTAGCCTAAAATTAAATCTTTTGAAAATTTATGTCAAGGAAAGTTATAAACTGATTTTTTAAGGCTTTTGCCTACAGTTTATAATTTTAGACCAAGAAAAAGTATAAGGATTTTACCTTTAGCCCTTTAAACGAAGCTTTAATCGGTTAAGTGCGCTCTCCTTCGCTTGGGAAAGTTTTGCATCGGAAAATTTCAGTTGCGAAAGTCTTTTTAAAGTGTCCTTTCCGCCCAGCTTGCCTGCCAGCTCTATTCCTGCCAGTTTGAGCTCAAGCTCTGATTGGTCACGCTGGAAAATGCCTGCCCGAAGTCTTGCCCTGAGTCCGCTTTTCTCAAACAGCTTATCTAAAACCTCTTCTGCGAATCGGTCCTTTTCTTCTTCTGACTCCCAGAAGGCGCTTTCCAGCTCACGAAGCGAAGTTGCTCGCAGAAAGGGGCTTTCTTCTTGGTCAAAAACCAGCTTTTGAAGCTTTTCTCTGGCGGTCTTTATCTTATGGGCAAATCCCCCTAGAACCGCAATCACTCTCCTTCTTACCGAAGGCTCTGGGTCTTTAAGCAAAGGCATTATATCTTTTAAAACCTTTTCCCCTTCTATTCTCACAAGAGCGGTTATAGCCTCTGAGCGAAGCTCTGGCTGGGAGTGAGTAAGAAATCTCTCAACCAGCTCTGCATCATCTACATCACCAGCCCTTCCCAGCGCCTGCAGAGCCAGAGCCTGAACAGGCGCTGATTTGGTCGGGTCTTGAGCTATGGAACGAAACCTCTCCAGCGCCTCTTCTCCCTGTTCAAAAATGAGCTCAAAAAGCGCCTTTCTCTTGGAAGGCTCTT
Organism: uncultured bacterium; assembly: GCA_964592965.1. Classification (GTDB taxonomy): domain Bacteria; phylum RBG-13-61-14; class RBG-13-61-14; order RBG-13-61-14; family DRUE01; genus CAZKMM01. The sequence continues at coordinate 7,781 of CAZQJX010000072.1, read as the reverse complement.
TGGTCTCAAGAAGCATTTTAAAAAGCGCCTCTAAACCGAGCTCTCCAAAAACAGAAAACACTCCCTCAAGACCCTTTAAAACCGACGGCTTTTCTCCAAGCAAGTCTCTAACAAATAAATACAACTGCTCTTTCCAGACAAACGCTATTGGGTCATTTATGCCTATCTCCTCAAGAATATCTTTGCGAAGGGATTTTATGTGATGGAGCGTCTCCGCAATTAAAAACAGGCTCTGCCAGCTTTTCTTCTGCCGAAGCAAAGGGATAATTTTGGAGAAAAACTTTAAAAAAAGCTCCAAAGCGTCCTTTTTGTTCGCTTCTTTTGCTTTTGATAGCCAATATTGGGGATTGGCTTCAAACTCCTGCGCCATTTTCTTTAAATTGATTCTCTCCTGCACCTCTGGGGGAAGCTCATCAAAAGATAAAATCTTAAATTCAAAAAGCTCCTCTAAAAAATCCTCTGCTCCCTCAACCTCTTCAACAACTACCCGTTGAGCGATGTTTCTCAACATCCTTTTTACTGATTCAATCCTTTGCTCCACAATTTCTCTTTCCTGCTCGTCTTGGAAAGCAAGCTCTGCCAGCCTTTTCAGCTCCGCTGAAATATATTTGGAGCTCGGGATAAGCATATTCATTGGAAAGTTCTTAATGATAGCCTCTTCTAAATCCTCTTCATCAATTTCTGGGACTGCTCGGGCAATTAAATAGGCATTAAGAAGGATATCCTTTAAAAGCTCAGGCTGGCGAAGCGGTCGGAGAATGTCTTTTACAATCTGCTCTTTAAGCTCCCGCAATTTTTCATCATCTATCTCTTTGAACATAGGAAGGACTTTTAAATCCTTTGCCAGACGCTGAATAGCCATTTCCACCCGCCAGGGAAGTTTTGCCTCTATAACAATTAAATCATCTTCAAAAACTGCGGAGATTTCACTAATCCCTGCGTCTACCAGCTGGCGGGTTAAAAGCCTTCCTGCCTCGCTCGGCTCGCCTTGGTCAACCGCTGGGTCGCTCATTATATCCACAAACCTTTCAAATTTCTCCTGACTAATCCCTGCTTTAATGGTAAAGCTCACCAGTTTTTTGCGGTCAAAATAATCAAGATACTTGGGAAAAAATAACTCACTCGCTCCAGCTCCTAGCAATTTCTTTAACGATATGGGCTCCTCTCCACCACGAGAGATAATAATCTCTGGCGCCTCACCCACACGGCGCTGAAGAGTAAAGCCCAGCTCTGAGCTTTCTCCAAGCGCATCCAAAAACTCCTGATACAAACCAGCCTTAGCTTGACGAGCTCCAGGATGGTCAGGAGAATAATACCCACTTCTCAGCATCGCCTTGACCAGAGATTGAACAAATCTGTTCAAAGAACCATAAGATATCGGACCTTTAAGCTCCTCTTGCTCTTTTAATACAGGCTCTTTCTGCTGTTTTATTTCTCTTTTAACTTCTTTAGCCTGCTTTCCTCTAGCTGAGGGCGCAAGCCAGATTTTCAGGCGCTCAAGCGCATCTGCTCCCTCTGGAGAGATTTCTAGATGCTCCTTTAAAGCCCGCGCCGTAAACTCCTTTTTAAACTCCAGCTCTCCTTCCTTCTTCTCGGGCTTTACCTGCTTTTCTATAAGCTCCTTTTCTGCTTCTTGATTTTGAAAAGCTCCAGAATCAGCAGGCTCTGTAATCTGCTCTTGTCTCTGCTCTTCCTGCAAAGCTCTTTCCTTTGGCTCTGAAAATTGCTCCTTGCTCTGCTGATAATAGGTCTTGCTTTTTATGATTTTTTGCTTGGGCTTGATTACTACCTCGGGCTCGTCTTCGGGCTCCGCATCTAAAAGCTCTTCCAGCTCCTCAAGCTCTATCTTCACTTTTGATTGAAATGGCTTTGCTTGGCTTTTTGCAAAAATCCACTCTTCTATATCTTTTTGAGAGAAGCTTTTATCAAGCTCAATTTCAACCAGATGCTTTGCGGAATCATAATTTCCGACACGCGCAGAAAAACTTATCGGCAAAGAGCTGTCCATAAAAACCAGCTCCAGCTCCACAGGCTCTCCTTTTTTATACTCTCTTTTTACAGGAATTTGTATCTTTCCCTGATAAAATTGCTGAAAAAATTGCCGAGATATCTTGGTGCGAGAGGGAAATTTAAGGGAAATCTTAGCCACTTTATAGAAAATTTTAGCAAAATTTTCGCTTGAGGGCAAATTTTTTCTTTTTATTTTTGAAATTTGCTCAAAGATTTTTTATCTTCAGGCGAAAAAAATATAAAAAGCATTTTGCATTTTCTGGCATAAAAATTATTTAACTGTTCAAAAAGTTTTTCGCTTGGTTTTGCTTGATTTTGTTTGTTGGTTGGTCTATATTAAAATTTTCAGAAAAGAGATATGATAGTTCAATGCCCCAACTGCAAGACCAAATTCAATCTAGCGGACGAAAAGGTCAGCGAAAAAGGCATTAAAGTTCGCTGTAGCAAGTGCAAGTATGTTTTTGAGGTAAAAAAGCCTAAAGAGCCAGAACCAGAGCCTGAGCCAGAGAAATTTGAATTTGAAGAGGAGCAATTTGACTTCTCAGAAGATATAGACTTTGGTGAAGAAGAAATCTCCACCGAGCGCGCACCTCAAACTCCTGCTCATCAGGACTATGCGGTCAGAGATGAAGAATTTTCTTTTGGGGAAGATGAAGGGTTTGACATCGGTGCTGAAGAAGCCGAAGAAAAAGAGCCTCCGCTGGGAATTTCAACTGATATGCCAGAAATACCTGATGAAAAGGAAGAAGAATTCCTCTCTGAAAAAGAAGAATTCGGGGAAGAGTTTGGGGAGGAAGAATTCGGTGATTTTAAAATAGACCGTGGCACCGAGATTCCTGCTCAGACCGAGGAAGAGGTTGGAGAGGAGTTTGACTTTTCCGAGCATCTAGAAAGCTATGCCCGAACAGATGTTCCTGAAACCACCCCTGCTGGTGGAGAAGACGAGCTGGAAGCCAAGCTGGATATAGATACAGAAGCATACAGTCCTTCAGAGCCAGCTCCTGCTCCTTCTGCTGGTGTATCCGAGCCAGTAGCTCCTGTTCGGGCTCGTCCCGCTCCTTCTCCGGCGGTTGAGAAGCGAGGCGGTGGCTTGAAGAAGTTTTTAATTTTTATCCTCATTTTGATTATTCTCAGCCCGGTTGCGGGATTGGGCTATCTGCACATAACAGGTCAGTATAAATTTTCAGACCTTCTTCACGGAGATTTTGCCAAGCTGAAGCAGGTTCCGGCAATAGAGAATCTCCTCATCAAACTCGGATTGGCAAAGCCATCCATTAAAGGAGAGGTGGTGGTGCTTAAAAACACCCTTAAGGTGCAGACTTTAAGACGCAAAAATGGAAGGCATATTCTTGTTATCAGCGGAGAGGTTAGAAACGATTTTAATGTCTGGGTGAGAAAGATTCAGGTAGTGGTAAACCTCTATGATAAAAACCGAAATTTGCTGGCACAAAAATATTCATACTGCGATGTCAGCTTTAGCAAATCCGAGCTTTTAACCCTTTCCAGAGAAGATATAGAAACCTTTATGAACACAAGAGCTGGAAGAAATATGCTCAATTTGGAAATCGCACCCGGAGAGACAAGAGATTTTGCTGTGGTATTCTTTAAAATACCTCCCGGTCTGGAAAGCTATGATGTAAAAATTGCTAGCTATGAGTTTCTGGAGCAAGCCCCCTGACCAAAAATGGCTATAGACCGCAAGCTGGCAGAAAAACTTGCCGAAAAGATTATCAGAGAAACCAAAAGCATTTTAGATAAAAGACAGCGCTCTTATGCTTTTTCCAAAAAGCTCAAACGCCTAGATGATGAAATGATTTGTGAAATATTTTATGTAATCAGTCAGGGAGCGCGAGATAAAAAGCCATTATTCCAGGACGGATACAGGATTATCTGTGATATAGGTATGCTCAACCAGTATCTCGGACCCAGAAAACTAAGCGGTGTTTATACTCACGCTCGGCACAAGGATTACCGTGATGTTGTAAGGATAATGTCCCGCACACCTCCGTGGAGAATCCCCGGGGTTGAAGACGAGCCACTAGAAGACAGGGAGCTCAAAGAAAAACCTCTTGGCGAAAGAAAATCTCTGGCAAGAACCCGAGACCGAGACCTTATCAACCGCCTTCTCCACGACCAAGACCCAGCGGTTATTCACATCCTTTTGCAAAACCCCATCCTCACCATCCAAGAGGTTGTTAAAATCGCTTCTAAAAGACCCACTAATCCACAGGTGCTCTGGCAGGTGTATAAAAATGTTAAATGGATTAACTATTATTCTGTAAAAAAGGCGCTGATTAATAACCCTTACTGCCCCACCCAGGTCTCTTTAAGCCTGCTTCATTTTATGCTTGAGCAAGACCTAGAAGAAATCGCAGAGAACCAAGTTTTGCATCCCAAAATCCAAAGAGCAGCACTTGAGCTTTTAATAGAAAGGAGAAAAAAGCATCAGGAAGAAAAGAAAGATTCCCGTCCGCCAGCAGGTTAGCTTTCCCTTTCCTCTTTCTGCTCGCTCTCTTGGCTACTCTGCTGGCTTTCAGAATCCTCTCCTTTTAAAGACGCACGGAAATTACGAATGCCTTTACCAAGACTGCTTCCCAGCTGGGGCAATCTTCCTGCTCCAAAAATAATCAAAACAATGAGCAAAATAATCAATAGCTCCCACGGTCCCAGACCAAACATTTCCTCTCCTCCTTTGTTAACTACAATAACACAATCGTATTGTTTTAGCAATATAAAAAAATATGTTATGCTTATTAAAATAATGCAAAACCCTGTTTTATCTAGCTTGACTTTTTCCAAAAATGAAGATAAAATAAAAAAACCACGAGACCTTCCATCCTTGGCATTTCCCACCGCTCGGCTCATCAAGGAAATTGAAAATTTGTTCAAAGGAGGTTTAATAATGGCAGAAAAGAAAAAAACCATTGAGTCAGTAGCCCTTGAGGAAAGGGTCTTTCCTGTTCCTGAAGAGCTGAAAAAAGTTGCCCACATCAATTCTCCTGAGCAGTATGAACAGATGTGGAAGCGCTCTGTAGAAGACCCAGAAGGATTCTGGGCAGAGATGGCAGAGGAGTATATTGAATGGTTTGAAAAATGGAATAAAGTATGGAACTGGGACCCGGAAAAAGTTATTTTCAAAATGTTTGAAGGCGCCAAGCTCAATGTCAGCTACAACTGCCTAGACAAGCACATAAAGACCTGGCGAAAGAACAAAGCTGCTTTAATCTGGGAGGGAGATGACCCCAAGGAGCGCCGAATTCTCACCTATCTTGACCTTTGGCGCGAGGTCAACCGCTTTGCCAATGTGCTTAAAAAGAAGGGCGTGAAAAAAGGCGACCGCGTATGCATCTATCTGGGAATGATTCCTGAGCTTCCCATTGCTATGCTTGCCTGCGCAAGAATCGGCGCTATCCACTCAGTGGTGTTCGGTGGATTCAGCGCAGAATCTTTAAGAGAAAGAATCCTTGACAGTCAGGCTTCTCTTCTCATCACTGCTGATGGCGGATACAGGGGCGGAAGAATTGTTCCACTTAAAGCCAATGCAGATAAAGCTCTGGAAGGACTAGATGAGCAGATTAAAAATGTAATCGTGGTGAGAAGAACAGGTCAGGAAGTGCCGATGAAAGAAGGCAGAGACACATACTGGGACGAAGAAATCAACGCACCAGACATCGCATCATATTGCGAGCCTGAGAAAATGGATGCAGAAGACCCGCTCTTTATCCTTTACACCTCCGGCTCAACTGGCAAGCCCAAAGGCGTGCTCCACACAACCGCAGGGTATCTGCTTTATGTCTCTGTTACCTTCAAACTGGTATTTGATTATAAAGATGAAGATACCTACTGGTGCACCGCTGATATCGGCTGGGTAACAGGACACAGCTACATTGTTTATGGTCCGCTCAATGTCGGTGCAACCAGCATTATGTTTGAAGGCGTGCCAACTTATCCCCATCCGGGAAGGTTTTGGGAAATCGTTGAGAAATACAAAGTCAACCAGTTCTACACCGCTCCCACTGCCATTCGCGCCCTGATGAGAGAAGGCGACCAGTGGCCTGAAAAATACGACCTTTCCTCTCTGCGCATCCTCGGCACTGTAGGAGAGCCAATCAATCCTGAAGCTTGGGTATGGTATTATGAAAAAATTGGAAAAGGAAAATGCCCAATTGTTGATACCTATTGGCAGACTGAAACCGGTGGATTTTTAATCACTCCTTTTCCCGGCGCCTTTGACCTAAAGCCGGGCTCTGCCTGCAAGCCTTTCTTTGGAGTTAAAGCAAAAATCCTTCGTGAAGACCGCACCGAATGCGAGGTTAATGAAGGCGGATACCTTGTCATTGAACAGCCCTGGCCGGGAATGATGCGCACGGTTTATGGAAATCATCAGCGGTTTATTGATACCTACTGGAAACAGTTTCCTCCTTACTACACCACCGGTGACGGCGCCCGGAAGGATGAAGATGGCTACTTCTGGCTGATGGGCAGGCTAGATGATGTTATTAATGTTTCCGGGCACAGACTGGGAACCGCTGAGATAGAAAGCGCTTTAGTCAGCCATCCTGCGGTAGCAGAAGCTGCGGTGGTTGGTATGCCTCATGAGGTTAAAGGCCAGGGCATTTACGCATTTGTCATTCTTAAGGCGGATGTGGAGCCGAGCGAGGAGCTGAAAAAAGAGCTGGTTCAGCATGTGCGTAAGGAAATCGGACCCATTGCCACGCCAGATAAAATCCAGTTTGCAGAAGGTTTGCCCAAAACCCGCTCCGGAAAGATAATGAGGAGAATCCTCAAGAAAATTGCTGCTGGAGAAGTTGAAGACCTCGGCGATACCACCACTCTGGCAGACCCGAGCGTTGTTGACCAGTTAATAAAAGGAAGAGAATAAACCCCCTCTTGAAGGGGGAGCAGGAAATACCCTCTCTTTTCTTTTGTTGAAAAATGCAGGGAGAAGTAAAGCCTGATAAAAAAGCGCAGGAAGAGCAGGCGGGAAGGGAGAAATATCAGCGGATATTAAACTCTGCCATCAAGATATTTGCCCGCAAGGGATTTCACCACACCCGAGTAAGCGAAATAGCTCAAGAAGCAGGAGTTGCTGACGGCACCATTTATCTTTATTTTCGCAACAAAGATGACATTCTCATTAAGGTATTTGAAGAAAGCCTCCGCCAAATTATTGACAGATTTGAAAAGGAGCTAAAAAAAGAACCAGACCCCATCTCACGCCTTGAGCGCTTTATCTGGCTTCATCTTGAGCTTTTAGAAGAGAACAAAGCTCTGGCAGAGGTGCTTCAGGTGGAGCTTCGCCAAAGCCACAAATTTATGAAGGAATATGTTCCTGTAGAATTCCTGCGCTATATTGATATAATTGCTCAGATACTTAAAGAAGGGCAATCAGAAGGGGTATTTAAAAAAGATATTTCTCCGGGAATTTTCAAACGAGCGCTTTTCGGAGCGCTGGATGAGCTTAGCCTGCATTGGGTCTTGACAAAAAAGGGAAAAAGTTATATCAAAAGCAGTGCGGAGCAAATTTGCAAAATTTTTCTCCGGGGTATTGTCCGAGAGGGAGTGGAAGTTTAAAATAAAACAACTAGAAAGGAGGGAGAAAAGGTGAAAGTACTGGTATGTATGAAACAAACGCCGGACACAGAAGCCACCATTAAAATCACTGCTGATGGCAAGGGCATTGAGGAGCAGAATATCAAATGGATTATGAGCCCGTATGATGAGTTTGCGGTGGAGCAGGCAATTCAAATCAAGGAGAAGCTGGGCGGAGA
>CAZQJX010000071.1:0-12592 GCA_964592965.1 uncultured bacterium | reverse complement strand
GCAGACCCAAAGACAATGGCAAAATTTATCATCTGGACAGCAAGGCATTTTCCAGCAAGGCATTATATGCTGGGACTGTGCCATCATTATGGCTGGAAGGGATACAATACTGACGAAAGCAGTCCTGGTCCTTTGGGTATGGACATTATCACAATGCAAGAGCACAAGCAGGCAATGGAATGGGTTCGCTCTGCTGGTATTAAGATTGATGTCATCTGGTTTGAAGCCTGCTCCATCACGATGCTGGAAACCCTTTATCAATATGCACAATCAGCGGATTATGTTATTGGCAATGAAGATACCATAGATTTTTATGAAGAGTTCACTCGCCTTCCCAAGCTCTTAAAAGCGGTTTCTGAAAATCCAGAGATTTCTCCAGAGGAGCTGGCTAAGCTGTTTGTTGAAAAAACGCCTATGCTCACTCCCTCGCTTATCACCAACCAGTTTTTGCCCTACAGCTTTGCTCTTAATCCTAAAAGTCCTGGCACCACGCCCAAGCTGAAAAGAATGGGAGATATTTGGAAGCCAACCCAATTTGCCTTTTGCGCTCAGGGCATCTTTGAGGTAAAACGGGCTTTGGACGAGCTGAGCAAATACCTGATTGAAAATCTCTCTCCCCTTTTGCCCGCTATTGAGCGAGCAAGAAAAAAGGCAAAGGAATATACCTTATCTCCTTGGTATATTGACCTTTGGGATTTTGCTGACTTTTTGCAAAAGCAAATTCAAGACCGAACTTTAAAAATTCTCTGCCAGAATCTGAAACAAAAAATAGAATGGTCAATTGTTGCTCAGAAAAAGCCTCGCTCTGCAAGGCGCTATCATGGCATTTTGATTATGTTCCCTCTTAACCGAGCAGAATTTGAAAGAGAGGTAATAAACCAGTTTGCAGAGAACAATACCTATTTTGACTTGGATTTTTCCAAAGATGGATGGTGGGATGACTTTTTAAAAGCATATTTTGCTGAGAAAATCTAAAATCGCTATAAGTTAGCAGATTTAAAAAATCATCTCCAAGCAAGTATAGTTTTGAAAATATCAAGTGGAAGATGAAAACTTTTTATCCAGATTTAGTTTTTCTTCCAATCCCAAAAGCGATACGAACTCATTAAAACCCATAAGCTCATTCATTATTGCTTTGCTGGTTCCTTTTTCCAAAAGCTCCTTGTAAGCTCGCATAATTGCTCGGGCAGAAGCAAAAAGTCCTGTGAGAACATAACCAACACTGATAAAGCCCAAACGGTGATACTCCTCTAAATCCAAAATCGGCGTTCTTCCACCTTCAATCACATTAACCACCAGCGGAGCTGGAACTTCTTTGGCAATTCTCTCCAGCTCTTCTTTGCTCCTTGGCGCTTCAATAAAAATTAAATCTGCTCCTGCTTCTTTATATAACTTTCCCCGCCTTATCGCCTCATCAATGCCTAAAGGCTCAAGGGCATCGGTGCGGGCAATGATAACAAAAGGCGCATCTCCTTTAGCAGATTTTGCTGAACGAATCTTGGCAATATGTTCCTCAGCAGGAATCACGCTTTTTCCTGCCAGATGCCCACAGCGCTTTGGCCAAGTCTGGTCTTCAAGCAAAATACCCCTTGCACCCATCCTGATAAGCTCCTTAACCATACGCTGAACATTTAGCACCCCGCCATAACCTGTATCACCATCAACAATCACAGGAATTTTCACTGCCTGACAGATTCTCCGAGCAACCTCAAGAATCTCTGTTTGAGTAAGTAGTCCAATATCTGGCTCGCCCAAATAGCTGGCAGATACCGCATACCCGCTTACCACCACACTCTGAAAGCCCACCCGCTCCGCTATCTTTGCACTGAGAACATCCCAGACACCACAGGAAAGAATAATCTTGCGCTCACGAATCAGTGGATGAATCCTCTCCATTGCCTCCCTCCTCTGGTTGCGGTAAGACAAAAATAAAATCTATCCATTCGCCAAATTTGCTCTCCACCCAAATCTTTCCACCGTGCTTTTCCACAATAGTTTTTGTTATGTAAAGCCCAAGACCGGTTCCGGTTTTTTTGCCTGCTCTTCGCTCCAGCCGAGAGAATTTTTCAAAAAGAACCTTTGCTTCCTCTGGCTTAACCCCCTCTCCCTCGTTCCAGACATTCAGTTTTATTTCCTCATCTTTTTTCTCATATCCGCATCTGATTTCTCCTCCTTCCCTTCCGTATTTAATGGCATTGGAAAGAAGGTTATCATAAACAATTCGGAGAAGGTTGAGGTCTGCAAAAATGCGGAAGTTTTCTGGAACAAGAATATTTATCTTCATTGTTTTTTCTTTTGCTTGATTTTCCAGCTGAGAAAGGACAGGTTCAATAATATCTTCCTTCAATCTCCACCATTCTTTTTTAACCTCCAGCTCCCCTTTTTCTATGCGGGAGAGGCTGAGGTAGTTTTTAATCATATCATTGAAGTAGTTGAGGCTTTTTTCAATTTTATCTACCATTTTCAATTGCAGTGGGTCTAGCTCTCCCAAAAGCCCCTGCTTAAGCGAGCCCACTGCCATAAGCGCAGAGGCAAGTGGAGCCTTAAGTTCATGAGTGACAAAACCAATCATCTCCATATAGTTCCGATTAACTTCTTTAAGCTTCTTGTTCGTCTCTGCCAGCTCACGGTTAGCTTCTTCCAGTTCCCACTCCCTTTTTGCCAGTGCCTCTGCCATCTGATTAAACGCGCCAGCCAGCTCGCTTATCTCTCTCGTGGCATACCCTTTAACCTCAACCCTTTGCTCAAGTTCGCCCTGAGCAAATCTCATCACCGCTAAATTCAACCGTTTTAAAGGCAAAGCAATAGAATAAGCAAAGAAAAAGCTCGCCAGCCACACAATTATTAATCCAACCAAGACCGCAATTCCAAAGCTTAAAAGCACCTGCTTTTCTAGGTCTTTATACTTTTTCTCAAGGATTCCTGCGTAAAGAATTCCCACCACTTTGCCTTCAAAATCATGAATAGGCTCATAAGCACTTATATACCAGTCATTTACCACAAAAGCTCTATCCAGCCAGCTCTTTCCGTTCTCAAGCACATTTTCATATACTGCTCTGCTCACTCTGGTGCCAATGGCACGGTTGCCATTTTCTAAAAGGACATTGGTGGCAATCCGAACATCCCAGAGGAAAATGGTCACTGTGCCCAAAGGCTTTCCGGCATAAATCTTGCCCTGATAAACTATATCTCTAATTCGGTCAACAAGCTGAAAGTTCCTGTTTAAAAGCTCACCACCATATAAAACTCCAACAATTTTTCCCTGCTCATCTCTTATCGGAGCACTGGCAATAATGAGCATTGCCCTTGTTTCTTCTTTATCATCTCTTGGAACCGCATAAGGTGTGGGCTTAAGCAAAATGCGAGCACGCTCTGCCAGCTCTGTGCTCTCTTTTTCTATCCGCTCCTGAGGCCATATCTCAACTCCACTGGTAGGAGTTCCGTTTAAAGCAGAATTAATTACTGGGTCAAAGCTCAAAAAATCTCCTCTTAAATATGGAGAAGATGTTCTGAGCTGAACCATTAAATCCTTATCTGCCACGGTGAGAAAATCCAGCCCGAACTTCCTGCGATTCTTTTCTAAATCAAATTGAAGACGATGATAGTGTTTTTCAAACCCCTCTGGAATCTGCTTTTTTCCTGCCATCAGGTCTATGAATTTAATGATGTTCTCTTGCCGGGCAAGAAGCGAGGTTATGGTTTGTATTTTATTTTTCTCAGCATTAAAAACCGCCCAAGCACTTCGCAGGTCGCTTTGAATCTGACGCTGTGCTTCGCGAGTAATGTCCCGAGAAATAAAATATATCCCCAGCCAGCTTATTCCACCGCCGAGAATAAGAATAATCAGGGTGTAAATTAAAATTAGCCTCCTCGCTAAAGAGCCTTTTTTAAACATATCCTTTTTTCCTTCCAGAGTTTATTTCTTCTGAGGATAAGGCAGGTTCTTTTGCTTGGACTTTGCTTCTTCTGCTCGGCTGGGAAAAATCCTAATGATGGTGTTGTAAGTTTTATAAGCTTTTTCAAAATCTCCTACTTTGGTATAAAGCTGAGCCATTAAAAAAAGAGCATCATCAAGATGAGGAAAAGCCTGATAATGATTCAAAGTCCATTCCAAAACTCCTAGCGCTCCTACATAATCACCTAGCTGATACCGACAATATGCCTTCCGATACTGAACATATCCCCTTATGGCATCTCCTTTAGCTAAATTATAAGTTGCCAGGCGATACCACATAAGCGCCTCTTTCCAATCTCCTTTCTGTTCAGCCTTTTCCGCTTCTCTAATTAAATAATCCGGGTCTGAAATATAAGCAATTTTTCTCCCGGAAATCTCGCTCAGCTCCTTGATAGGTGCTTTTTTGGTCCTTGGCTTTTGATGACTTAAAAAAATCACGCCCGAGATGCCTATTGCCAGTGTTAAAAGAAAAGCTACGACAATTCCTGCTAGTGTGCTTCTATTCATTTTTCTTCTCTTTTAGCTCTTCTAACTTATCAAAAAGCTCTTTTTCACCTATTACATCTGCAATATTCTTGCCATATTTAGCATATACCAAGTTTCCCTTCGGGTCTATAATAAAACAGGCAGGCTTTTGAAATTCATCTCCTTCAAACCTTCCGTGAAAATGCCCTTTTAATGTTGCTCTTAAAGTTGCTTTAAACACTATAGGGGCGAGAAATTCTTTAATCCCGCCTGCTCCCACCTGATAAGCTCTATAAAATTTTTTCTCTTTATCTGGAATGAGCTGGAAATTTATTTCTTTTTTCTGGGCAAAAGTTTTTACCCGCTTCTCTGTTGCCTCTACCACAACGAAGACCTCTGCATTTTCATCAAGATATTTCTGATAGCTTTTCTTTAATTCGCTAATCTTTTCCTGACACAAAGGACAGCCAAGATGCCTTAAAAAGAAAAGCACGCACCACTTTCCAGCAAAATCTTTTGGAAAATTATGCTCTTTTTCCTTTTGATTTTTAAATTTAAATTCCGGCGCTTTTATATTTGTGGTCAGCATTATTTTTTAATCCAGAGCTGAAAATCAGGCTCGCCCGCATAAATAACTTGACTGATGGTTTTGGTCACGCCTTTTCCTTTTCTCTCTTTGCCTTGATACCGCCATTTATAGCTATATTCAAATCTGCTCAGATATCGGTAGTATCCTGGATGCTTAAAAAGCCTTGCCAAAAATCCACCGAAAACTTTTCCCAAGCGGTCAAAAAGACCTGCCTCTAATAAAAACCTCTCCATTGTGAAATTTGCTTCAAGCTCAAACCAATCATTTTTGGCAAAAAGATAAAATTTATTGGGAAACTGTTTGCCCTTGGGAGAAGTTCCTAATCCTAAAATATCAAGCTTGTATTCATCTCTTGAAAAGAACACAATTTTATCGTCAACCGCAACAAGAAGATTAGGAAGACGCTTCTTTTCTCCATTTTCCACCCAGCGGTTTTCCATTATTGAAACAGAAATCTCTTTATTACCCGCCCGCTGATAAAGCTGAAACCCACCAGCCAAGCTGGTATAAAGAACCATACTTTTTGCATGGTCGGCAAATCCCCTTCCAGAAACTTCCCAAATCCTATCCCCCACTTTTAATCTTCCCTTTACTAGCGCCTTCGGGCAATAAGTAACCCAGCGCTGAAATTCCCGGGGATTGTTATTGTAATAAAGACCGGGGTCAATCAATCCAGAAGTTTCACAAAAATACTCCAAATCTGCCCCCAAATTATCAAACCACATTCTCACCTTATAGTATCTTTTGTCTGGCTCTCCTTTGATAAGATGATGGTCAAACTTTATCTCAAATTTATTCTGGGCAATCTGCATCCTCTTATTTGGATAGTCCTCGGTTTGATGATGAACCTTTCCATCAGGAGTAATAATGGTCAAATCAGCAGAAGGATGATAAGAGCCAATCCCAAAGTTATGAAAGAAAAATTGAAGATACACAACCGAGCCATCTTCAAACCAACTGTTATGATAATAAGACTCGTTGTATGATTCCTCGTTGTGAGAGGTATCTGGTAGTAAATCCTGATAGCTTATCCCTTTGTTAAGCTCCTCAAAAGTCCTGGGAGTGGGAAAATGCTCTACCACCAGCGCTTGAGCAAAAAAAACAGCTAAGCCAATGCCCAAAGCAATTGCCAGCTTCTTTCTCATTCTTTTACCCTGCTTTAAAAATGAATTTTCCGCGACGCTGTGAAATTCTCTGAACAAGTTTCTCCACCATCTCTTTTTCAAAAGCACATTCTATTCCCAGCTCTACATCAGGCTTGACCTTTTTGCCGTGAAAATCAGAACCTGCTGTGGGAATAAGCCCAAGCCTTTGGGCAATTTTAAGCCATTTTTCAGCAAGCTCTGAAGAATGATAACTAGTATAAACCTCAAGCCCGTCCAATCCCTCTTGAGCAAGCTCCTCAACATACTCCTCAGGAGTGTCTGAAGGATGCGCCAGAACCAAAACCGCACCCAAAGCCTTTGCTCGTTTTATCACTTTGGTAATCTCCATCTCCTCAAAAGGAACAAATGCAGGGCGACCCGCTTTGAGCCAGTCTAGATAAAAATTCAAATAAGGTGAATTTGAACGCTCGCCATCAATATAAGCCCTTACCCTAGGGTCATTTCTTCCCTCTGGGTCTTGGCTCAGTGCTCGCACATAATCTCCACCTGTAGGTTGTTTGTTGCCAGCTATTTTCATCAGGGTATCAAAATCAATTTTAAAGCCGAGCGCCTTTAATTTTTCCACCCGCTTTTTGGTCTGACGAAGCTTTGCCTCAAAAATCTCCTCCATCCATTGGGAGCAGGAAGGATTGGTAAAATCAATTCCATAAGCAAGAAGATGTAGGTCAAGCTCTTTGTAGAAAGTATCAAACTCAACCGCAGGCAAGAAATTCAAACCCTCTTCTTCTGCCAGCTCCCACGCCCTTTTTAGCGAACCAATAGAATTATGGTCAGCAATAGCAAAACAATAAAGTCCTTTTTGCTTAACTAATTGAACAATTTCTTCAGGAGAATGCGCACCATCGGATGCATTGGTATGAATATGCAGGTCTATCATTTAGCATATTATTTCAGATACTTTTCTTGGTCTTGCCTTCCGATCCAAGTATCCATAGATTTGTGCATACCTAAAACTCCACCAACCCAGTCCATCACAGCAGTAGTAGATATTCCTTTTAGGAAAGGCACGGTTTTAACAATAAACGGCTCAAGCACATAGGGCTTTTCTTTTAAAACCGCATTGTAAATTTTCTTTGCCATACCTTCAGGAGTAAGCCAAGGATTAAGTAAAGGCGGTTTTACTCCCTCAAACATACCGGTTTTAACAAAGCTCGGGCAGACAATGGTGATTTTAATTCCTGTTTTACCAATTTTTTTCAGCTCAACCCGAAGGGAATCGCTTAATCCAATAACAGCGTGCTTGCTGGCACAATAAGCAGCCAGCCCAGGCACTCCCAAAAGACCAGCAGCACTTGCCATCATTATGATATGTCCCTCATTACGCTCCATCATATCTGGCAGGAAAGCCTTGGTGCACCAAATAATGCCGTTGACATTAACATCAATGGTTTTGAAAAGCTTTTCATCATCAACTTCCCAAAGCGGTCCGCCGAACACGATGCCAGCGTTATTATCCAAGATATCAACGAATCCCACTTCCTTTTTAACTTTTTCTGCGGTTTCATAAACCATATCCCTTTTGGTAACATCGCAGACATAAGTATAGACCTCAGCGCCCAAGCCCCTCAGCTCTTCAGCGGCTTTGCTTAAATCCTCTTCCCGCAAATCCCAGAGCACAATCTTGGCACCGTCTTTGGCAAAAAGCTTAGCCACCTCTTTGCCCATTCCCAGGGCTCCGCCTGTAATTAAAGCCACCTTACCTTTTACGCTTTTCATTTTCCCCTCCTTTTTCTTTTTTGATTATTACATTATGCTTTAATTAAAATGTGTTTGTCAAACAGCTCAAAAAGGTTATATCCTTCTCTTGACCAGTTTGGTTTTGAGAATTAATTTTTAACTGAAAAACCCCTTAAAAAGGAGGCACAAAATGCTAATGAACCCACTTATTTTTCGTGAATATGATATTCGTGGAGTTGTAGATAAAGACTTTGATGAAGAATTCGCGTATCATCTGGGAAGAGCCTTTGCCAAAATGATAGTTGATAGGGGTGGTAAAAAGGTCTGTGCGGGTAGAGATTGCAGGTTGAGCTCGCCTAAGCTCTCTGAGGCGCTGATCAAAGGAATGGTTGAAAGCGGGCTTGAGGTATATAATCTAGGCATCATCACCACTCCTATGCTTTATTTCAGCCTTTTCCATCTTGACGCAGATGGCGGGATTCAAATTTCTGGAAGCCATAATCCACCTGACCAAAACGGGTTTAAAATCTGTGTGGGAAAAGAGACCATCTGGGGAGCGCAGATTCAAAAACTGAGAGAAATAATTGAAAAAAAAGACTATCCTGAAGGAAAAGGCTCGGCAAAAGATTATGACCTTCACACGCCTTACATAGACTACATTGCCAATAACATCAAACTTGAAAGACCTTTAAAAGTTGTAGTTGATGCTGGCAACGGAACCGCAGGACCTGTTGCACCTAAACTTATCCGAAGGCTCGGATGCGAGGTAATTGAGCTCTATTGCGAGCTAGATGGGCACTTTCCCAATCATCATCCTGACCCAACCATTCCTGAAAACATTAAAGACTTGAGAGAAACTGTGGTCAGAGAAAAAGCAGATGTGGGATTTGGATATGATGGAGATGCAGACAGAATCGGCGTGATTGATGACCGTGGAGAAATCATCTGGGGAGATGTCCTGATGATACTTTTAAGCAGAGCCTTGCTCAAAGAGGTTCCGGGCGCAACCATCATTGGTGAGGTGAAATGTTCTCATCGTATGTTCAATGACATTAAGGCGAATGGTGGAAATCCGATTATGTGGAAAGCAGGGCACAGTCTTATCAAAGCTAAAATGAAAGAAACAGGCGCCCAGCTAGGCGGAGAGATGAGCGGACATATCTTTTACAAGCACCGCTGGTTTGGATTTGATGATGCTATTTACACCTCTGCCCGAATACTTGAAATTCTCTCCCGCACAGATAAAAAACTTTCTGAGCTTCTCAGCGATGTTCCGCCCGCATACAACACGCCAGAGCTGAGAATCCCATCAAGTGATGAGAAGAAATTTGAAATTGTGGAAAAAATCAAAAAGCACTTTATTGACCAAGGCTATGATGTGATTGATGTAGATGGAATGAGGCTGGTCTTTCCTGATGGATGGGCGCTGGTGCGTGCCAGCAATACCCAGCCTATGTTGGTTATGCGATTTGAGGCAGACACTCCTCAGAGGTTGGAAGAAATCAGAAAAATGGTAGAAGAGGTGGTGAATAAATATAATCAAGTGGACAATTAACAGCCAAGTCTTGTAAAATTGAAACAATGCTGTTTAAATTACTTGCACTTGGAGCGTTGATTTTTTTAATCTTTGCTGTGCGCAGGCGAAGATGCGGGGATGAAATCCATTATGCTCAAACCAGTGATGGCTTTAAACTCGTCCTCTTTCGCTATCTTCCCCGCAAAAACAGACAGAGCTATCCTGTGGTTTTATGTCATGGTCTTTCCTGCAATCACTGGATATTTGACCTGACCGAAAAGCAAAGCCTAGCAAGGTTTCTCGCTAACCAAGGCTTTGATTGCTTTTTGGTTAACCTACGAGGAAGAGACCGCTCAAGAAGTGTGCCAAGATACAGGCTGAGATTCTTTTGGAGCTTTGACGACTATCTTAATAAAGACCTTCCTGCTATTATTTCAAAAGTTAAAGAAATAACTGGCAAAGAAAAGCTCCATTGGATTGGGCACAGTATGGGCGGAATGCTCGCTTATGCTTATCTGGGCACAAAGGAGCAGGAGAGTTTTAAAAGTGTGGTCAGCCTTGCCTCGCCAGCTAAATTTTCTTATCCATATTTTATCTTGCCTTTGCGCATTTTGGCGGTTATTTTTCTTATAATTATGCCGATTGTTCCTGTATGGTTTTTCCTTATTCCTTTTGGAATTATCGCTTCAATCCTTCCTCTCTCTTGGCTCGGTTATGACCGAAAATTATACTATCTGGGCTTGATTTTATGCTTGACCAATGTCTCCAGCAAAGTTTTCTGGCAGTTCTATGACTGGATTGTAAACAAAACCTTTCGCTCAAAAGACAAAAAAATTAATTATTGGGAAAAGCTCAACCAGGTTAATGTTCCGCTTCTTTTGCTTGTGGGCGGGAGTGATTCTCTCGCCACACCGAGAATGTGCAAATGGACTGCACAGCAGTGGGGCGGAGAAGTCAGGCTTGAAATTATCAGCAGAAGCACCGGCGCACAGGCTAATTACGACCATTTCTCTATCCTTACTGGAAAATATATTCACAAAGATATTTATGATAGAATAGCAGGCTGGCTCTTGGAAAAGGACAGAAATTAACCAAGGAGGGGTGAGATGGAAAAATTTGGTCTGGCAGAGAGGATTCGGCTTTTCCATCGGGTTGCCTGGATTGCGTTTTCAGCACTAGTCGGTGTTTGGGTCTTATCGCTCCTGAACATCAACCCCCGCAATCCCCGCTTTGACCAAAAGCCTTATTATGCAAAATACAAAGTAGAAGGCGTTTTGGCAAAAAAATTAGGCACAGAGCTAACTTTTCGTTCCTTTGGCAACAACCAATTTCGGCTTGAATCCAAAAACCTGACCAAAACCTTTGAGCAAACCCAGTTCTCACCCTTTTGGTTTTTTATAAAAAATCCCGTGGTTTATCTTTTCCTGCGTTCACTAGTGACTAGAGATATAAACAAAATTACAGTTTATGATGCGGTTGGAATTCTCGGCGAGCCCAAAGAAACCTATAAACTCAAACTTCACCATCGGATGATTCTTTGGTCAAGAATTCTTGACAGTCAGGCAAGCTATAAAATTGGTCTCTATGACAAAAACGGAAAAGAAATTGCCACCGGAATTTATGATGCTACTTGCGGATTGCTTTTTAATCTTGACATCCACAGAGATGGACTTAGCTCCTTAAAATTGGTCAAAACAAGCTTCCCTATCAGCAGAAACCGCTATTGGGAAATAGCAATTGCAATTCTATGGGGATTGGGCGTGATTTTCTATCAGAGATTCTGGCGCTCTCGCAAAAGGCTTGCTGACAAGCCCAAGCTGGCAAAAATAGAATTTGATTTGGTCTGGATAGGTGCTCTTTGCATCTGGATTGATTGCTTTTATGACATCTGGTTCTTCCACTACCTTTGGAACTGGGGATTAATCGGCATCCATTTGGTTATGCTGGTCATCTTTTGGTGGAAATACAAAGGCTGGGCTGTGTTTCCGTTTCTTGAAATCTTCTGGAGCTTCCTCTTTACCGGCGGAAACGACCGGCTGATTCCTCAATTTTCATTTTTCCCTGCTCTGCTTATGACTTGGATGGCAATACTTCTTTTCAAAAGCTTTCGCTCCCAGCTCAAAGCAGAATAGCGGATTTTAATTTCAGGCACGATAAAATAGCGGTTAGGGATTTT
This sequence comes from uncultured bacterium, assembly GCA_964592965.1. Classification (GTDB taxonomy): domain Bacteria; phylum RBG-13-61-14; class RBG-13-61-14; order RBG-13-61-14; family DRUE01; genus CAZKMM01. Next base: position 1,048 of record CAZQJX010000071.1, on the reverse strand, counting down.
GGGCGTGAATGACCACAACTTGCTCCACACCCAGTGCTTTTAATTTTCTAGCAGGGTCTGCTTCGATGCTGATGATAATTTGCACATCTCTTGCTTTTAATGGCTCCACATATACGCAGGCTTTGCCCTGTGAATTGGGGTCATCTGGGATATAAACCATTCTGCCAGTAAAGTCATATCTACCTGGCTCTGTATTAATAAAGAAAGGCACCTGCGTGGTGGGGCGAAAGAGAGAGAATATATCTGTATAAAGTGTGCTCGGAGACTCAGGATAAGCAAAATAAAGATACCTGCCATCAGGGCTTAAATATGGACTCCATTCATCACCAGAGGGATTATTCACACGGTCTAGGGGGATTGGCGAAGAAAAAGGCTGAGAAATATCGCTTCGCCAAGCATAATATAAATCCCATCCCGCACCCGCCCGATTGCTCATAAAAATAATTTCTCTTTGATCAGGGCTTAAGGTTGGAAACATCTCTCCATCTTCTGAATTTAACTCTGTAAGATTTATCGGGGTGCCAAAAGGCTCATCAATACTTGACCTACTTGCCATCCATAGGTCTTTTCTGCCCACACTGCCTTCTCGTCGGTTAGAGCCAAAATAGATAGCTTTTCCATCAGGACTAATCCAAACACCAAACTCTGCACTGCTATCTGAATTAATAACCTCTACTGGTTGAGGTGAAGAGAAAGGTTCATCAATAGAATTCCTTTTAGAAAAATAAATACCTGAAAGCTGTTTGTTAATTCTGGTTATGGTTTTACCATTAACAACTTCTTTATAATAGCATAACCGATGGAAAAATATGTAAAGAGCGTCTTGAGTTAGGCTGGGACTCTCTTCATTGCAAGCATCTGTGTTAAGAACCGAAACAGGCTCAAGATTGGAAAATCGCTCATATATTGATGAGCGCACTGCCCGCCAAATATCATTATCTGATTTGTTTCGGTTGGTGACGAAAAATGCCTCCCTACCGTCATAAGTTATGAACAGCGAAAAATCTCCTGCACCCTGCACATTTAGTTCACTTACAGGTTTGAGCAA
>CAZQJX010000070.1:0-12617 GCA_964592965.1 uncultured bacterium | reverse complement strand
ATATATCCCAAGCCGGGCGAGATAAGCCTTGCGCACAACGGAGTGCTTTTTCTGGACGAGCTTCCTGAGTTCAAGAAAAATGTTTTAGAGGCGCTCCGCCAGCCAATGGAATCAGGTAAAGTGACTATCTCGCGGGCGCAGGGCTCAATTACCTATCCGGCAAGGTTTATGCTGGTTTGTGCGATGAATCCGTGTCCGTGCGGGTATCTTGGCTCCAGCCATCATCCCTGCCAGTGCACGCCCAGGCAAATTCAGCAGTATCGCTCAAAAATCAGCGGACCGCTTCTGGATAGAATTGACCTTCAAATAGAAGTTCCTGCAGTTCGGTATCGTGAGCTTTCGGGCGAGCCAAAAGGAGAGACGAGCAAACAGGTAAGAGCAAGGGTGGAGCGAGCTCGGCAGATTCAAAAAGAGCGCTTCCGCCGGACAAAGATTTACTGCAATGCGCAGATGACCAACAGGCACATCCAAAAATACTGCCAGATTAATGAGCAGGGGCATAGGCTTTTAGAAATGGCAGTTGACCGACTTGGAATAAGCGCAAGGGGCTGGTCAAGGATTTTAAAGGTAGCGCGCACCATTGCGGATTTAGAAGAAAGCGAGCAGATTCTGCCCAGACACATTAGTGAAGCAATCAGCTACAGGGTATTGGATAGAGGTATTTAAGAAATAAACTAGCCCGCTCTGCTTTGCGTCAGGCTTAATTAAATTTTTTAAAAACAAAAAGCTCGGCAAGAGATTTTTGTATTGCCAACCAACACATTTTTTAATAAATAAAAAGCATTTTTCTTGACGGTGCTTTAATTTTTGTATTAGATTTAATTACCCCGAATAATGAAGGTGGTTTTGATTTATCCGCGATTTTGGTGGCAGGAGACAGGACCGCTTCAGGAACCGCTAGGTCTTCTTTATCTTGTATCTGTCCTTAAATCAAATGGCTTTGAAGTTGAGCTGGTGGATTTTACAATTGAAGATGGTTTCAAAAATCTAAAAGAAAAACTGCAGGGAGCAGTTTTGGCTGGAATTAGTAGTTCCAGCGCACTTTTTGGACGGGCAATATGGATTTTACGCCAGATTCGCCAGCTAAAACCAAGCCTACCAGTAGTAATTGGCGGACCTCATCCGAGCGCAGACCCTATCTCCTGCCTTAAAGCAGGATTTGATTTTGTGCAGATAGGAGAGGGAGAAAAAGCTATTGTTCAGCTTGCCCGCTCCCTTTCTAAGGGAAGGTCTCCGCAGGGAATTGATGGGCTTTTGTCTCAGTCAGATAAAAAACCTGCTTCTTTCCCAAAAAGAAATTTTATAAATAACCTGAATGAGCTTCCTTTTCCTGCTCGGGAGCTTGTTAACTGGAAGGCTTATTTTGCCAGAGGCTTGATTCAGATTGGCATTTCAGCTATTCGTGGTTGTCCCTATCAATGCAGGTTTTGCAAGCCTATGCAAGATTGGATGTTTGGAAGAAAGCTGAGAAAGCGAAGCGCAGAGAGTGTGGCGGAAGAAATTGAGCAGGCAATAAAAATAACAGGCAAAAACTTCTTTCTTTTCCGAGATGATAATCTTTCCAGCTTAGGCAGAAAATGGTTTGAGGAATTTCGGGCGGAGCTTGAGCGGAGAAAATTAAAAATTTATTTCAGTGCCCAGGCGCGTGTGAATGAAATTGATGAGGAGCTTATTGTTTTGATGAAATCTTGCGGACTGGTTGGCTTGGCTTTTGGCGCAGAAAGCGGTTCGCAAAAAATCCTTGATTACTACCAGAAAAAAATCACAGTGGAAGAGACCATTCGCGCTTTTGACCTCTGCAAAAAGCACAACATAGGAACACACTGCTTTATAATATTGGGCGCACCAGTTGAGACCAAAAAGGACCTTGAGCTGACCATTAAGCTGGTGGAGCGGATTAAGCCAGACTCGGTAAGCATCTCTCGGCTCACGCCTGCGCCAGGCACCTATCTTTTTGAAGAAGCGAAAAAAGATGGTATTTTAAACTGCTCATCTTGGGAAGATTGGGATTATTATTCCAACCGTGCTCCTATCAGGCTCAAGCATCTTGAAGAAAAAGATTTGGAAGAAGCAGAGAGGGCTATAAAAAAGCTGGTTCCAAAGGCAAAAATGTATTTCAGAAAAAGAGCAATTGCAGAATAAAAATTGAAAAGGAGGGAGCAAAAATGAAAATATTTCTTGATACCGCCAATGTTGAGGAAATTAAAGAAGTAGCTCGGCTCGGGCTTCTTGATGGCGTGACCACCAATCCCAGTTTGGTTGCTAAGGAAAAAAAGCCGTTTAAAGAACTGCTTTTGGAGATTTGCGAAATTGTTGATGGTCCGGTTAGTGCCGAAGTTTTGAGCCTTGATGCAGAAGGTATGATTAAAGAAGCAAGAAAACTCCACGAGCTTCATCCCAACATTGTCTGCAAGATTCCAATGACCAAAGACGGTTTAAAGGCAGTTAAGGTGCTTGAGGAAGAGGGCGTTCGCTGTAATGTCACTTTGGTTTTTTCACCGCTTCAGGCAATTTTAGCAGCAAAGGCAGGAGCAAGCTTTGTCAGCCCGTTTATTGGCAGGCTGGATGATATTGGTCACAGAGGAATGGATTTGATTGAGCAGTTGGTTATGATTTGGGACAATTACGGCTTTGATACAGAAATCATTGTTGCCAGCGTGCGTCATCCTCAGCATGTGGTTGAAGCTGCGCTTTTAGGTGCAGACATCGTTACTGTTCCCTATCGGGTGATTGAGCAATTCACCAAACATCCCCTCACTGACATCGGGATTGAGCGCTTCCTTTCTGACTGGAAAAAGGCAGGAATAGAATTCAATATTTAAATCTGTATGAAAAGAAGGCTCAAAATCGGCTCGCTTGAGCTGGATGGATACGCCTTGCTTGCGCCTATGGCAGGCATTACAAATAGCCCTATGCGAAGAATCGCCCGCAGAATGGGCGCAAGTGCGGTCTGGACAGAAATGATAAGTGCTGATGGATTGGTTCGGGCAAGGGGAGAGGCAAGGCTTAAGTTTTTTCAAATGCTTTATGCTCATCCCCAAGAGCGACCTTTGGCGGTTCAGCTTTTTGGCGCAGACCCAAAAGTTATGGCAGAGGCTGGTCGTCAAATCGCAGACACTGATGCTGAGATTGTTGATATCAATATGGGCTGTCCAGTGAGAAAGGTTGCAGGAAAGGGCGCAGGAGCAGGGCTGATGAAAGACCTTGTGCGAGCAGGAAAAATGATAGCAGAGCTGAGAAAAGCTATTGGCAAAACACCGCTCACAATAAAGATGCGCTCGGGTCCCAGCCAAGAGCAGGTCAATGCTCCCGAGCTTTGTAAAATTGCTGAGGAGGAAGGAGCAGATGCGGTTATTGTTCACGCACGCACCCAAAGGCAGGGTTTTAGTGGAAAAGCAGACTGGAGCATAATCAAAGCCTGCGTAGACGCAGTGAAAATTCCTGTAATTGGAAACGGAGATATTAAAACTTGGAAAGATGCAGAAAAAATGGTGGCAGAGACAAACTGTGCTGGAGTGATGGTCGGAAGGGCTTCACTGGGAAATCCTTGGATTTTCAAAGAGATTAAAGAGCAAAGAGATTACACTCCTTCTCTTGAAGAGAAAAAGAGCATTATTCTTGAGCACTTTTTCGGGCTGGTTGAGATTTTTGGAGAAGCCAAAGCAGTGGTGGAGATGAGAAAGCATCTTATTTGGTACACTAAAGCAATGCCCAAAGCGCTGAGCTTGAGAAAAAAACTAAATGAACTCAAAACAAAAGAAGATTTAATTCAAGCAATAGAAAACTTTTTTGCTCAACAGTTGGTAAAATAAAAGCCATCTTGCTTTTTGATTTTTTAAAAATTCTTGCGTAAAGCTAATGAATACAGGTAAAATAAAAAGCCATCCCGCCGGCTCAGGGGAGATGGGGGAGAGGAGGGAAACCTTTGATTGCCGGCGAAATGGCTTTTATTCTCAAAAATTTAAAAAGCAAACTTTATGCCAAATTAAATGAACAAATTTTACTAAATTTTTTAGCTAAATCTTCAAGGTTAATTTATGTTTTTTGACAATTCTTGGACATAAACCTGACAAAAATTGTTTCCCTGTTTTGCAAATTTTTCATAAAGAAGGGTAAAAAATGGCAGGTTATGATTTGGTGATTATTGGCGCAGGTCCGGCAGGATATGTAGGAGCGATTCGCTCTGCACAGCTCGGAGCAAAGGTTTGTCTGGTGGAAAAGGACAAGCTTGGCGGAGTGTGCCTTAATCGTGGGTGCATACCAACCAAAGCGCTGGTTCAGAGTGCAAAAGTTTTGCATTATGCACGCAGGGCAGAAGAGTTTGGTGTAAAGATTTCTGCCGAGCCAGAGCTTGACCTTGCCAAAGCGCTTGACCGCACCCACAATCGGGTGATAAAAACCCTTCGCCGAGGTGTGGAAAGCCTGCTCAAAAGCTATAAAGTGGAGGTGAAATTTGGCACAGCAAGGTTTGTTGCTCGGGATAAAATTATGCTCAAAGGTAAAGATGGCGAGGAAGAAATAACCGCAGGGGCTTTTTTAATTGCCACCGGCTCCTCTCCCGCTCAGATACCCATCTTTCCCATTGACGGCAAAAAGATTCTCACCAGCGACCACCTGCTTGAGATGAGTGAGGTTCCAAAAAGCATTCTCATCATTGGTGCAGGAGCAATTGGCTGCGAGTGGGCTTTTATTCTCAGTGAATTTGGCGCTGAGGTTGTTGTGGTTGAGATGCTTTCGCAGGCTCTTCCCACTGAAGATGAGATGGTTGGAAATCTTGTTGCTCGGCAGATGAAAAAAAGGAAAATCAAGCTGATTGTGGGAGAGAAAATCTCACGGGTGGAAGACTCTTCAGAAGGGATACGCGCCTACACAGAATCTGGCGCCAAGATTCGTGCGGAAAAAATCCTTGTCAGCATAGGAAGAAAACCAAACACAGATGAGCTGGGCTTAGAAGAAATAGGCGTGGAGATGGACGAGCGAGGATTTATCAAGGTAAATTCCAAAATGGAGACATCTGTTTCAGGGGTATATTCAGCAGGAGATGTTATTGGCGGGATTCTCCTAGCTCACATTGCCAGCGTTGAGGGAAAAGTCGCGGTGAGCAATGCTCTTGGCAAAAAAGAGGAGATGGATTATAAGGTGGTGCCCAGCGTGGTCTTTACTGACCCAGAGGTGGCAAGCGTGGGCTTGCGTGAGCGAGAGGCAAAAGAGCAGGGGCTGGATTATTCCTGCGCGAGCTTTCCCGTGCGGGCGCTGGGAAAGGCTCAGGCAATGGGTGAGATAGACGGCGAGATTAAGCTGGTTTTTGAAAAGCGCTCAGGAAAGCTTCTTGGTGCGCATATTGTTTCGCCAGATGCTTCCAGCCTGATTCACGAACTCGCTTTGGCACTAAAAATGGGCGCTACCATCAAAGATATTGCGAGCACCATTCACGCCCATCCCACTCTTTCTGAAGGAATTATGGAATGCGCCGAGGCAGGTCTGGGAGAGGCAATACATCTACCTAAAAAATAAATCTGTTTATGCCTTTAAGAACTTTTCGCTTTTAGAAGTGCTGATGAAGCACAATATATCTGAAAATCTGAAAAAGCTTTTTATCAATTTTCCAAGCTTTTAAAAGCCCTGCGTTTTTATCCTGAAAAATTTTTCTTTAAAAACAAATCTAGCTATGGCAGAATTTATAGGAAATGAAAAAGCTCCTTTTAGTAATTTTTCTTTTAGGAATTTTCTTTGCCCTTTATGGAGGGGAAAAAAGAATACCTGCGCCCAGAGGTTTAAAAGAAATCAAGCAGATGATGCGCATCACTTGGAATCAGCATATCCTTCCCCAGCCATCTGATTCTGTGCTTTTGGAAAAATTGCTTGAGTGCGGAGAGGTGATTTTATTTTTTGATTCCCCAAAAGAAATTCCTTGGATGAGCTCAGCTGGAATTTTAATAAATGCTCCTGTTGAGCTGGTCTGGGAAGTGGTGACCGATTCCGAGCATATGCACGAGTTCGTGCCTATGACCGAGCGGGCGCAGGCAAAAAAGCTTTTTGATGGGCTTTATCAGGTAAACCTTACAGTTTATATTAAAATGTCTTTTTTGCGCTACCGGCTCAGCTATGGTCTTTATGATTACCGCCAGCCACCTTATCGGATAGATTGGAGCCTGTGCTGGGGAGAGTTTGATAAAAATGTCGGCTTCTGGGAACTTATCCCCACTCCTGATGGCAGAAGGACAATGGCTTTTTATTCAGTTTATTCAGAGCCAAGAAGCAGATTTCTCAAAGCCATTTATTCGCACGAGCCTGTGCTGGAGATGATGACCAATCTGAGCACAGCAACAATGATTGTCCGTGCCATTAAAAAAGAGGCGGAGCGTAGATTCTTCCAAAAATCCGCTCCTATTGCTTCAAATAAAAAGCCTTCCCAAAGTATAGATAAAATCTTAAATTCAGCGCCCGAGAGCCTGGAGAGGTTTTTGAAAAGAGGCAATTTGCTGGTTTTGGAAGATGGTCCTACTGTTTATGTAATTGCAGGGGCACTGGTAAAAAAAGATATTCAGACAAGCTATAATTTGATTTCTGATTTCTCCCGCTATCCTGATTTTGTTTCAGGAGTAAGAAAAGTGGAACTGGTAAAGAAAAACGCCAATCAGGCAATTTACCGCTGGGATTTTGATTTAAATTTGGGATTTGTTCACTACCGATTTCAAAGGACTTGGGAATATAAGTTTTATCCGCCTGAAAAAATCATCTGGGAAATAAAGCGAACGCAGGCACCAGATGCACAAGCCTTCTGGAAGCTAATTCCCTCTGGGAAAAATAAAACACTTATTTTTTACGCAAGCACAGCGGATTTAAGACAGCTGGGATTTATTGTTCGCTATGCCCTTAAGGTAGAGCCAACTCTTGAATATGCTATTCTTGCCTGCCAGTCTATGGCGACCATTAACTCCGTTAAAAAAGAATTGAACAAATAAAAATTGTTTTAATCGCTGATTGAAAATTTAATTAAACACGCTGATGAAGGAAAAAAGCAAAAAACAGATAAAAACTTTTGCCTGGATTTTTGCTTTGTTTTATGTTCTGGGAATGCTTCTTTTAGAGCCAGCTCTTGAGCGAAAAGCGCCAGTTAAATATCTTTCTGATATTACCAATTCTTATCAATATCTGGTGATTTGCCCTTTAGGAGAGCTTGTTCACTTTTTCCCTCAACTGGGCAGAATTCAGACAGCTCATCTAGCTATGGTGGGAATTGGATTGATTCTGATTAGCAGTGGGTTTTGCCTTTGCTTTTTTGAAAACAGAAGGATATGCCGACTTGGGATATATTTAATGCTTATATCTGGTAGTATTTTGCTGGCGGAGTTTTTCAGCAAAAAAGTTTTTTATCTCGGACCTGCCCAGCTCAGGTATCTGGCAATGAATGGATACGGGCTGGGATTGTTCCTTTTGCTCAGAGAAAGAAAATTCCTCGCAACAATGATTATAATGGCAGGCTTGTGGGACATATCTAGTGCTATTTTCTGGACTTGGATTAATAAAGATATTTTTGTTCATCTGCCTGTTCCTTATTGGGGAAGATTGGAGGAAAAGGCAGGCGGTGCGCCTGCGCTCGTGCCTATTTTAATTGATTCCCTTCTTGTTTTTTTAGGCGCTTATATAATTTTTTCAAAAACCTCTAAAAAGCTTTTTGATAAAATAGCCTGAAAAAATTTAACAGGAAGCGGTGCAGATGAGCCTTACAGAAAATATCTTTCAAAAGGCAAAAGATTTAGGAGCGGATTTGGTTGGCTCTTTGCGGATTGAGCAGCTAGAGAAAAATCCCCGTGCCATTGAAGAAATTAACAAAATAGACTCTGGCGCTCGCAGTATTTTGGTTTTTGCTGTGCGGATGGTAAGCTCTTCAATTGCTTGCGCTCAAAAGAACATCAGGATTCCTCAATTTTCCACCAGCCTGCTTTATAATGAGCTCGGACGCATAAATTTTGCTTTGATGAAGGAGCTGGATGAGCGCGGTTTTAGCGCCTGCCCTGTTCCCACTTATTTACCTGTGCCAATGGACGCGCACACGCAGGGATTAATTGCCGAGCTGAGCCTGCGCGAGCTCGGATACCTTGCTGGCTTAGGTGTTATAGGAAAAAATCGTTTGCTTATTACAAAAGAATTTGGTCCTAGAGTTCGGCTCGGTGCAATTCTCACCAGCGCAGAGCTTGACCCAGGAGAGCCCCTTAACCAAGATTTATGCGGTGATTGCGAGCTTTGCATAAAAAGCTGTCCGAGCGGTGCCCTGCGAAAAGAAGGAGAAGAGGCATCTAAGCTCTGCGCCCGACAGAATCTCAAATATGGTCTTCCCGGATTAATTAGATTTGCCATTAAGCTAATCAAAGCTCCTAGCGAAGATGAAAAAATTAATCTTATTCTTAGTCCAGAATTTTGGGAATACTGGCAGAACCTTAATATGGGAATTTTTTACTACTGCTTTAATTGCCTTAATTCCTGCCCGATTGGGAAATAACATAAGGTATTTTTGAGCTTGCTTTTAAAAATTGGTTTGTAAATTTTTTTAATTCTTTATTATTTATTTTATAATTTATGCAATAATTAATCCAAATCAATAAAATATTAAACTTGTTCTATATTTTTAATTTGCTAGATTAAAATCTGTAAATAAATTTTTTCAAGACCCGCCACTAGCTTTTGTATTCCATTTATTGGAAGCGGACAAAAACAGGATTGGTGAAAAGCAAATTAGCTTTTCCAGGCTCAAGCTTTCCCCTGCCAATCAGCTGAACGCGATAGTAGCAATAAAGCTTTTTCTTATAGGCTTCTTCATCTAGATACTGGAATTTGCAGGATGTGGTTGTGTAAATAACCTTGCCGTTGCGGATTAAACGGGCTTGTTTTAAAGGAACTTCTTTGTTGAGCGAAAATTTGACCAAAGGAGCGCCTTTAAGCACAACCTCTTTTCCCAGCATAATCTTTTCTTTGGCAGAAGTTTTATTGCTGCCCACAGAAAATTCAGTTACAAAAACTTCCTGAAAATCCTCGCCCATAAGCGCAACCATTCTTCCTTGCTTAATGGCATTAAAAACTTCTTCTCGGCTGAATTCGTGCAGATAAAAAAGCGTGGTGCCGATGCGCAGGGTGCCAGGTGGGCAGTGAAAATCTGCCTCTCCCCACGCCCAAAGCGGTTTTTCCCTGTAGCCAGCAAGATACTGGAAAAGCGCCTGGTCCCACTCTCCTCCTGGCGCTCCTACCTGATTAAAACCTTCTGGAATAACTGCCACGCCAGTAAGTTTTGGAAGTTTTGCGGTAAGATGAGTGGGAGCAGGCGCCCAAGCGTGGATGGTCAATATCCAATCGTTGCTTGCGCTTTCAGGATGCGCCTGAAACACAAATCCGCGGTTTTCACAAATATAATTGACAAATTTGTTGTAAGGTTCAATTCCGGGCTCTGGCTCAGAGCGAAAATTGATGCGCTTTCTTGCAGGCATTTTTTCATAAACTTGGTAGTTATCTATGCCATAGGTTGTAAAGTGCCAGTTTTCTCCGCGAATAAGTAGCCAGGGAAAGGAGCGAGAGTTCCAGAAATAAGGAGCAACTTCCACACCATAAATCAAAATAGGCATTTCGCTTTCCTCAGCCAATTTTTGCAGGTGCTCAAGATATTTTTTGTATCCGCCTCTTTTAGGGGAATCCACTCCGCCAAGGTCAAGGCAGGTGCGCTTGCCAAGACAAACCTTTCCTTCTCTGTGGTCAGTGATGGCTAGAACTGCAATCCCTTCATTTCTTGCCTGTGCGATTAAATCCTCAGGAGTGCGACAGCCATCGCTGTAGATGGTGTGATTGTGCACAGAGCCACGAGCAATCACCCAGCCATCATAATGCCAGATGGGAGTATGTAGCGGTTTTTCTCTTTTTTCCTCAAGCGGAACCGGTTTTTCTTTTAATAAACTGGCACAGCTAAAAGTAAGAAATATAATCGCAAGCCAGACAAATCCTGCTCTTTTCGCCCTCATCTTCGCCCCTCCTTGGTTATGAAATCTCTAAATTTTAGCAGAAAAATTTTCCAGCGTCAGGTTTATTTGATTTTTAATGTGCGCATTCGGTTGATGGCGCCTGCCAGCTCAAATTTCCTCGGAAGGGCAAGGTCGCCCCTTCGGCAAGGCACTGCAATGTCCAAGCCTCGCTCCTCAATGTCTTTGTAAAGCGCATCAATTCCGCTTTGCAGGTCAGGATAGCGCTCCAAGTATCGCTGGCTGTAAAGATAAATCAGCTCGCCTATGGCTCGTGTTTGTGAAGTATCCACCAATTGTTCCAGCGCAGATAGGTCAAGAGCAGTTTTACCAAAAACAATCTGCTTGAGACCTTTGGCACTGATTTTAACCTCTTTTTTCCCTCTGCTCGGGTTAAATGAGTTTTTAAGCGGTTTGCGTGGAGAAGGAAGGTTCATAGGCTCGGGCGCCTCCCATTTTCTTTGAAGCGGAAGCTCGTTTGCAATTTTTCTTGCCTGCTCGGTCACATTTTTGGGCAGATACTCGTCCATCTGGATTACAGTATCAGCAACATCAAAGTAATCACCGCTTCCGCCCATAACCAATATGGTGCTTACCCCAAACCTTTCATACATTTCCCGCACCCGGTCAATAAAGGGAGTGATTGGCTCTTTATCTTTTACCACCAGCCTCTGCATTCTCTGGTCACGAATCATAAAATTGGTTGCTGAAGTGTCCTCATCAAGGAGCAGAACCTTTGCGCCCATTTCAAGTGCTTCAATTATATTGGCGGATTGCGAGGTAGAGCCACTGGCATTATCTGTGGAAAATGAGCGGGTGTCTTTGCCAAAAGGAAGATTGGAGATAAAAGGAGATATATCCACTTTTTCTATCCTTCTTCCGTCTTCAGCCCGTATCTTCACCGTGCCAGGAAGGCTAGCAACATATTCTCTGCCATCGCCAGGAATATGAGGATATATTCCCAAGCTGAGCGCATCCAAAAGCGTGCTCTTTCCGTGAAATCCACCGCCAACAATCAGCGTCACGCCTTTGGGAATGCCCATCCCAGAGATGAGCTTTCCGCCTGATACCTCCAGCTCAACTTCAAGGCTTTTTGGGCTTTTAAAAAGAACTACATTTTTTCCAATTAATGGCCTGGGGTCAACCCCGCTTCTTCTTGGAAGGATGCTGTTGTTTGCGACAAAAGCAACCAGCCCCCGCTCATCAAGCTGAGATTGAATTATATGCCAGTCCTCAACTACCTCAATGTGCTGGTCAAGCTCATCTGCATCTAGGTTTTTGTAGATGAGAGATTTTTGCACTATCTTTGGAATTTCTTCAAAGAACATTTGAAGAGCTAGCCGAGAAAGAATTGTTCTTCCGCTAGCAGGCAAGCCAACGAAAAATCTCACCTCTATTTTCTCATCAGTTGCAAGCACTGCGGTTCTTTTTAAAACCTCTTGCCCGCCCGCATCAATCTCAATAAGACCGCTTTTTCCTGAGCCAAAAGAGCGCCTGCGCCCTTTAAGCACCTCTTGAATTGCTCTCGCAAAAGCGCGCCCTAAAAAGTCCTCAAAAGCCAGCCGACGGCTAGGATTGGAATCAAGAGAAGATGGAAAGCCTGATTTTTCCCTACTTATCTCCACACACACCCTGCTCGGGCTGGCAAATGGGTCGCCTTGAATGTGGTCAAAATGGAGAGTGTAGAGGTTAAAATCATAACTCGCCTGAATTTGCTTATAAGCCTTGTATCCTCGCCCGGAGATTTTCTCCAGCCGCGTCTTAAGCTCTTCCTTACGATAAATTTTCATCTTCAAGATTATAACTGATTAAAATCCAAAACCAACTTATCTTAAAACCCGGTTTAAAAATAGTTTTCTTCTTTTAATTTCTTATGTTAAAATTTTTAACAATGAAAAAATTAATCGCAGTTATAGCAATTATTTACGCAATTTCTGCTTGGGCAGTTATTTACATCTGGCAGGATGAAAAAGGATATTACCATATAACAGATAATCCTTCTCAACTGCCAGAGGCATATCGTGCGCTTTTAAAAGAGAACGCTAAACAAAAGGCTTTTGAAAAGGGCGGTGTGGGCTTCTGGCGTGATGCTCGTGGCAATTATCATTTTTATAAAAAATCTTTTGTTAGAAAAATTACAAAAAGAAAGGAGCAGAAGGCGAGCGAGCCAAAAAAGCAATATAACCCAGCGCTTGATTGTAGCTGGAGAGGCAAGCCCAATCCGCTAGTAGTGAGCGCTCGGGTAAAGAAAATTATAAGCGGTGATACCATTTTGCTTGAGGGCGGTCAGAAGCTTAAATATCAAGGCATTTGTTTTCCTGAGGAGCTTAAAGGTAATACCAAAATTCACCAGCAGGCAATTGAATATCAGAGGAATTTGCTGGAAGGAAAAATCGTGCAAATACTCTTTGATAAAAGAAAATATGATGAAAAGGGAAGATTGGTGGGATTGGTCTTTCTTGGCAAAAATGTTTTTGTTAATGCGGATTTGGTTTTAAAAGGCTATGCAATGAAAAAAACCGTCCCACCTAACCTTGAGTATCAGCACCTCTACCAGCGCCTTGAGAACTATGCCCGCAAAAACCATCTCGGCATCTGGAAGGTGCTGGAGGT
>CAZQJX010000069.1:0-12655 GCA_964592965.1 uncultured bacterium | reverse complement strand
ATTCTTTGAATGGAATCCATTGAAAGCCGATATCGTGCTCAAGCAGTCCTGCAAGAGCGGTTTCGCCTTTTAATATGCGAGCAATGAAAATTAGCCAAATAAGAGCAATAGCAACAGCAGGATAAATCCAGTTTTTTTCTCTAAAAGAATTTTTTTGCATCAAAATATATTTTATCAGAAGCGGTTAAAAGAAAGAATTGGTATGCTAGAGGCTTTTTTCCATAATGATGGCATCGGTTCCGTCTGGATAGTATTTTTTTCTTATCCCTTTCCATTCATAACCATGCTTTTGATAAAGCGAGATGGCAGGATGATTGTTGTAAGCAACTTCTAGTCTGATTTTTTTAAATCCCCGCTCTTTTAAAAAACGATGAAGAAAATCTAAAAGAAAACTTGCCAAGCCCTTTCTTCGCTGTTCTGGCGCAATGTCAAGGGTGATGAGCTGGGCACGGTAGCGAGTTTGCGCCTGAGCAATGATAAATCCTGCCAGCTTTTTGCCAGATTTTATTCCCAGAGCAACGCAGTCTGGCGCGGAGAGAAGGTAGGCGAAGAATTCGCGAGGAAAAGCCACCTCTTTAGGAAAGCAAATCTGATCTAGCTCGTAAACCTCATCAAGGTCTTTTAAAGAGAGCCAGAAGAGTTTTTTCTTTAGCTCTTCAGTCTCTTCCGAGTTTTTCTCTGACATCCTTTCCTGTGATCACCACACGCTTTCCTGCCATTTCTGGTGCCATAAACATTATGTCCTGCATAACCTCTTCAAAGATGGTTCGCAAGCCTCTTGCGCCCAATCCTCTTCGCTTGGCTTCGTGAACAATCTCGCGGACAGCAGAATCTGTTACCTCAAGCTCTATACCATCAAGCGCCAAAAGCGCCTGATACTCGCGGAGAATGGAATCGGGCGGGTCTGTGACTATCCGCATCAGCTCTTCATCTGTAAGCTCGTCCAGCTCAACAATCACAGGGATTCTGCCTAAAAATTCTGCCAGCATACCATAGCGCATAAGGTCTTCAACTGTGATCCGCTCTTCAAATGGCTTGACCTTGCTTTTTTCACTGCTTCGTTTAAATCCAGCAGGTCTGGTAATTCCACCTTTATAAATGTCGGTGAAGGTTCCTGCGCAGATGAAGAGAATGTTGGTGGTGTCCATCTGGACAAAATCGTGCTTGTTCCAGTGCTGGGTAATGTTGTAAGGCACAAAGATTTTTGAGCCTTCAAGGAGCTTAAGCAGTGCCTGTTGGACCCCCTCTCCACGGATATCTCTTCCGCTGGAGCCATCTTTCAAGCCGTTATAGCGTCGGGCAATTTTGTCAATTTCATCAATAAAAACAATACCCCGCTCTGCTCTTTCCACATCCATATCTGCTGCGTAAAGGAGCTCCCCGATCATCACCTCAACATCTTTGCCATAATATCCTGCCTCGGTATATTCAGTGGCATCCACCACCACAAAAGGCACATCAAGTAGCTCTGCTAGGTTGCGGGCAATATGGGTTTTGCCACAGCCCGTGGGACCTATCATCAAGATATTTGATTTTTTGATCAATGGCTGACGATAACCTTTTCTCGGCTGATTCTGGTTAGCATAAACTCTTTTGAAATGATTATAGGCAGCAATAGCAACAATTCTTTTTGCCTGCTCCTGACCGATTACATACTGGTCAAGATATTCATAAATTTCCCTAGGGGTGAGCCAGAAGTCTCGCTCAATTACTCTGGTGGGCATTGTTTTCCTCCTAGATTAGGAATTTTCCGTTGCGTTGAATGAGCTTTCCGTCTAAATAAAGCTCGCCCCCTTTGCGAAGGTCTTTGATTAAATCCCAATGAATTGCGCTTTTGTTCCTACCGCCAGTTTCAGAATACGACCTACCCAGTGCCAAATGCACAGTTCCGCCGATTTTTTCGTCAAAAAGAATGTCTTTGCTAAAACGCTTAATTTTATAATTCATTCCAATGCCAAACTCGCCCACCCGCCTCGCTCCATCATCAGTATCAAGGACAGATTTAAGGTAAGAATAATTTTTTTCGGCCTGGGCTTTAACTACCTTTCCCCGCTCAAACCAAAGCCTAACTCCCACAACCTCTCTTCCGCCGTGGATGGCAGGAAATTCAAAATAAATTTTTCCCTCAAGCGAATTTTCAATAGGACCGGTAAAGATTTCTCCATCAGGCATATTGAACTCACCACTGGCGACCACAAATTTTCTCCCTTTGACTTTCAATTTAAGATCGGTATCTTTACCTTTAATATGAACCACATCTGCTTGCTCAAAGATTCGGGCAATTTTTTGCATTTCTTTCTTTTTGGTTTCCCAATCTTGCAGGCAGGCTTTATAAAGAAAATTCTCATATTCAGCAAGACTCATCTCTGCTTCCTGCGCAAGGGCAGGAGTGGGATAGTTAACAATCACCCAGCGGACTTTGTCCATAATCCATTCATTAATGGGCTTGAGCACCTGTGCCCTGTCCATCAACCTTTTTGGGTCAACGCCGCTCAAGCCTTTGAGGTTTAGGGGAGAATGAATAGCAATTAAACATTGGATGTTTTTTGCCTCATAATAAGAAATCTTGGGAAAATGATTTATCTGCTCCTTGCTTGCTTTTTGGTAAAAAAGCTCATTAAGCTCATCAAAGCTTATGCTCAGGCGGGGATGGGCGCCTGCCCGCAAAACCTCTTGATACACCGCTATGATGAGGGGCTTGGCAAGGTCATTTCCACGAATCAAAACCACTTCGCCAGGTTGGGCGCGAACCGAATAATGAACCAAAATTTCTGCCAGCTTCTTGGTTCGTGCGTCCATCTTTTTAATATTAGCTGGAGTTGAAAAGATAATCAATTGGAAAAATCTTCCTTACTTGTTCTGATTTTCACTCCTTTCTATAATTGTTTACGCCAGATGTTTGCATTTTTGAACGGAAAAATCTTAAGTGAAGAAAAAGCTAAGATAAGTCCTGCGGATCGGGGATTTTTACTCGGAGATGGTTTATTTGAGACTATGCGCTCATATTCTGGAAAGATATTTGCGCTTGAGGAGCACATTGAGCGCTTGTTTAGCTCAGCCAAAGTATTTTCGCTGGAAATTGGTTATTCAGAAAAAGAGCTTGCTCAAGCCTGCGATGAGCTTTTAGATGCAAATAAGCTCAAAGATGCCCGCATTCGCATCACTGTATCTCGTGGTGAGTTTAAAGGAGAACTTGGGCTTGGGTGTCAAAGTCCATCAACTGTCCTTATCACCACCAAGCCCCTTGCGGAGAGAAAAAGCGGGGAAGAAAGGCTGAAGCTAAAAAAAGCAAACTTTTCTTTAAGCGAAGATTACTTTTTTGCCAAGCACAAAATCGTAAGCTATCTTCCTTATCTTTTTGCCTATGATTATGCGCGAAAAAATGGCGCTGATGATGCGGTTCTTTTTTCCTGCCAAGGATTTTTGCTTGAGGCGAGCCGAGCAAATTTGTTTTTGGTCAAAGATGAGGTTTTAAAAACTCCCTCTCTTGAGCTTCCTTTGCTTGCAGGCATCACCCGTAAGAAAATTTTAGAAATTGCCCGCAAGCTGGGAATAAAAGTAGAGGAAGGGAAATATCGGGAATCAGAGCTGGTGGAGGCAGATGGAGTTTTTTTGACCAATTCTGTGATTGAGCTTGTGCCTGTGCTTTCTTATGAAGGCAAAATTTACTCTGATAAAAAAGCTCAAGAATTGATAAAAAAGCTTCAAGACGCCTATCATCAGCTTGTTTGTCCTCAATTTTAAAATCCTTTTCAAAAGCAAAGAGGTTTCCATTTAACGATTTAGGACTTTTAAAATCGCTTGACAGGCGGAACTTGAATGTTAAAATCCCGCTAGATGGGGAGGTTTAAATTAGGTATTGCTCTTGGTGGTGGTGCGGCACGAGGGTTAGCTCATATCGGTGTTTTAGAGGTTTTGGAAGAGGAGGGGCTTGTTCCTGATGTATTTGCAGGAACAAGTATGGGCGCTTTGATTTCTGCGGTTTATCTTTCTTCAGCCAAGCCTGCCAGTTGGTTACGAAAGCGTCTTTATGAGTTCATTAAAAGTGATATCTTTAAAAAAGCCCGCTTTGATGTTCTGCGAGAAAAAAGCCCAGAGCAAAATGAAAGCCTGATAGAATCCTTTGCTCAAACATTACGGAAAGGGATAATGTACACATATTCCATTACCCGGGAATCTATCATTCCTAGAGAGGTGTTTTCTGCTATTATTGAGGAGCTTGTTCCTGATATAAACATTGAAGACCTGCCCAAACCCTTTTGTGCGGTAAGCCTTGATGTTTTTTCTGGTGAAGAAGTGATTTGGACATCAGGCTCACTTCGCCAAGCAGTAATGGCAAGCTCTGCTATCCCTGGTTTTTTCCCGCCATTGGTGATTGATAGAAAGATTTTAGTGGATGGTGGATATACTAATTCTGTTCCCATCAGACCTGCGAAGAATTTGGGCGCGGATATGGTTATTGCGGTGGATACATCTCGCGGAAGCGAAGAGATTTTTGAGTTTCGCAGGGGATTAGATTTAATCCTCCGCACTGCTCAAATTATGATGAAGACCTTGCGGGAACTACAATTAGAAGAAGCAGATGTTGTTATTCAACCGCCAGTAATTGATATCCATTGGGCGGATTTTTCTAATCCTGACCAAATCATTGAGCGGGGCAGGCAGTCTGCATTAGTTAAGGTAAGAGAAATTAAATCAAAGCTCAGGAAGAAGCGCTGGCAGGCAAGGTTTCGCTTTGGTTTTTAACTGGTCGCTTTAGAGGTGAAAGAGAAAGAATTAAGACTCAAAGTTCCCACAGACCACTCGCCCACAAGAATAGATGTTTTTCTTGCCCAAAGAGAGGAATTTTCAAGCAGAAGTCAAATCAAGCGCCTTATAGAAGAAGGAAAGGTATGGCTTAATGGTCAAAAAGTGAAGCCATCAACCAAAGTAAAGGCTGATGACGAAATTTTGGTGATTATCTCTCCGCCCAAACCTGCTCAACCAGAGCCTGAGCCTATCCTGTTAAAGGTTCTTTATGAAGATGAGCATCTGATTGTTATTGACAAACCTGCAGGTCTTATTACTCATCCTGCTGGCGGAAAGCTTACAGGAACATTAGTGAATGCTCTTTTGTATCATTGCAAAGATTTAAGCGGAGTAGGTGGTGTGCTTAAGCCAGGAATTGTCCACCGACTGGATAAACTAACCAGTGGGGTTATGGTTTGTGCTAAAACTGACCAAGCTCACTTAGGACTTAGTCAACAATTTAAAGAACACAGTATAGAAAGAAGATATTTAGCACTTGTCTGGGGAAGATTGGAGCAGGAAGAGGGAAAAATTGAATCTTTAATTGCTCGCAATCCTCGTCATCGCTTGAAAATGACAGGCAAAGCCAAACAAGGGAAATTAGCCATAACAGAGTGGAAGGTATTGGAAAGATTTTCTCATTTTACTTTGATTGAATGCAGGCTTTATACTGGTCGCACTCATCAAATAAGAGTGCATTTTTCTGAAATTGGTCATCCAGTAGTTGGAGACTCCCTTTATGGTAAGGGCAGAGCGGTTTCAGCTAAATTTTCTTCAGAATTAAAAAGTGCACTTCGGGCAATGAAGCGCCAAGCCCTGCATGCTTATTTACTCGGATTTCGGCATCCCATTAGCGGAAAATGGATGGAATTCCGCTCAGACCTGCCAGAGGACTTCTGCTCTCTTTTAAATGCGATTAGGAAGTTTGACCAATGACCAGAAAAGAGAAGTCAGGGATAGTTTATTATTGCTCAGAATTATTAACTACAGAAAATATAGAAAATTATTTTTTGACCAGAAAAGGCGGAGTGAGTAAAGGAAGATTTGCTGAGTTAAATTTAAGCTTTTTGGTTGGAGATAATGAGGAAGCTGTTAAAAAAAATCTCTCTCTTGTTAAAGAAGTTTTTGATATAGAAAAAATTGTTGCTCTCCGTCAAGAGCATAGTACGAAGATTATTGACCTAGACCATTTACCATTGGTGCCTGACTATCAAGGAATTTCTGGTGATGGCATAATTACTTGTCAGAGAAATGTGGGAATAGGCGTTCTTAGTGCAGATTGTTTTCCACTTTTAATAGCAGAGCCTTGGGCTGGTGTTATTGCTTGCATTCATTGCGGTCGGAGAGGTGTTCTTCAAGGAATAGTAGAAAAGGCAATCAAGGCAATGGAAGGAAAAGGGGCAGAGAAGGATAGAATGCTTATCGCCATAGGCTCAGGAATTTGTTATCAACATTATGAAATAGATGATGATATAGTTTGGGAGCTTAAAAATCGTTATTCTTCTTTAAAAGAAGAAGTTTTAACTTTTTCAAAAGGGAAGTGGTTTTTGGATTTAAAAAAGCTTATTATAAAAATTCTTGGAAATAAGGGAATTTCGCCTGAGCAGATAGATGCCTCTGACATCTGCACATTTGAATCAGAGGAGTTTTATTCATATAGAAGAAAAAGATTCACAGGCAGGCATTTGAGTTTTTTAGTGCAAAGATGAGAGGAAAAAATAAAAAGGCAGAAAAGAATTTTCAGCCTTATAAAGTAGCGATGATAACTGCGGTGGAAAGCTCTTTTAAGCTTCTTTTTGCCAATCAATTAAAAGCGATTAAGTCCGCGGGATTTGATGTAATTGCTATTTCAACGCTTGAGTATCCAGAAAATCTGGAATTTTTAAATAAAATGGGAGTGAAATTTATTGAGGTGCCGATAAAAAGAGAAGTTTCCCTCCTGGCTGATTTAATAACCATATTCAAATTGGCTCGGGTGATTAAAAAAGAGCGTATAGCTCTTATTCATAACCAAACCCCAAAGCCTGTTTTATTAGGCTCTTTGGCAGGAAAACTGGCAGGCACCAAAATAATTAATACAGCCCGACCTTATTTTCGGGATTTGCCTGATGGATGGAGAAAAAGGTTTTTCATCTGGCTGGAAAAGTTAAGTGGGAAATTAGCTGATTTAAATCTGGTAGAAAATCCACTTGATGAGGAGCTATATTTATCGCTCAAGATTTTAAAAAAGGAAAATCTTCGCATTCAAGGGAATGGCATTGACCTTAAGCGATTTAATCCTGAGAAATTTTCAAGCGAAGACATAAAGCAGATAAGAAAAGAATTAGGTATTCCCGAAGATGCTCAGGTGGTGGGATGCGTTGCCAGATATGTTTATGAAAAAGGCTATTATGAACTTTTTAAAGCCTTTCAGATATTAAAAGAAAGCTATCCTAACCTTTGGCTTTTAACAGTGGGGATTTACCTTCCTAGCGAGCGTGAGCCTATACCCCGAGACCTTCCACAAAAAATGGGAATCGCAGATAGAACGGTTATGCTTGAAAATCGCTCAGATATGGAGCGACTGTATGCTGTGATGGATATTTTTGTTCTTCCCACCTATCGGGATTGCTTTCCAAGAAGTTTAATTGAAGCTTCTGCTATGGCAAAGCCCATTATTGCTTCAGATATAGTTGGTTGTAAAGTTGTGGTGGAAGATGGTAAGACAGGAATATTAGTCCCCCGCCAAGACCCTGAGGCTTTAGCAAGAGCAATAAAAATCCTTCTTGATAGTCCTCATTTAGCTAAATCTTTTGGTGAAAAAGCCCGCCAAAAAGCCATTTCTCAATTTGATGAAAGCAAAGTTTGTGCCCAAATCGTCTCTGCTTATAAAGAATTGCTCAATTAGAAGCAAAATTTCCTTATCTTTACAGCTTGGGAAGTTGGTGTTATTATTAAAACTTAGGCAATGAGAAAATCTAAGATAAAATGGCGAAGAAGGCTTGAGTTTGCTTTTGTTTTGGGATTAATCCTGTGTCTGCCTGTGCTTTATTTTTGGGGGAGAGTTAAATATCAACCTTTTGATGAACTTAGTTCAGGTGCGGACTTTGAGGTAACAGGAAAATTTTTTCTTTCCCGCACAAAAGATGAAAAGATAGATCTATGGGCAGAGGGCAAAAACCTTTTATACTGGCAAGGTAAAGGAAAGGGAGCATTTGTCTCACCTCAGGTAAACATAAACACGCACACAGGCGTGGTTAAAATCAGCTCCCAAAAGATAAATTATAAAGACGATACAAAAACATTTATTTTTTGGGGTAATGTAAAAGTAAAGTTTGGTCAATTTATCATAAAAGCTAATCAGCTTGATTATAACCTTGAATCACAAAAAATCTCTGTGCCGAGCAAGGTTTTTATTTCCGGTCAAGGTATAGAAATGCAAGGTGAAGGTGCGGAGATGGATTTGAAACTTTCTCAACTAGTCATTAAATCAGGAGTTAAAGGCAAGTTTTGGAGATAAATGAAGGGGAAATGGTGGTGTGGGATTTTACTTTTTTGGGTGTATAGTGGAATTTTTGCTCAAACTAATGTTTCAAAGCTAGAAGTTTTTAGTGGATTTAGCTGGGCACCTGGCGAGGTTGTAGAGATAAAGGCTCAATCAATGCAGATATTTTTTGAACAAAATCGTGCACGCTTTCTTGGCAAAGTGATAATCAAAAAAGGAGACAGCATTATTTACTGTGATGAGCTAGAGCTGGGCTATAGTGAGCAGGGAGAAATCAAATGGTTAGTTGCTCGCAGGGGAGTAAAGCTGGTGGAAGGAAAGATTTTAGCTAGTGGAGAAGAGCTTGAATATAAAAGCTCAGAGCAAAAATTTTGGCTCAGGGGCGAGCCAAGACTTGTTCGTTCTGGGCAGATAATTTTGGGCAGGGAAATGATTTTTGATTTAAAAACCAAGAAGCTTGAAGTTACAAGTCCGCAAATTCAATTTCAGAGATAGAAATGGAGCATAATCAAAAAAATAAACTTCGCGCGGTTGGGCTGGTCAAAAGCTATCGCCGAAGAAAAGTGGTAGATGGAATTAATTTTTCGGTCAGTTCTGGTGAAGTTTTTGGTCTTTTGGGTCCGAATGGTGCTGGCAAAACTACCACTTTTTATCTTTTGGTGGGGCTTGTAAATAGTGATGGGGGCGAAATTTATTTAAACGGTGAACGGATTGATAATCTTGCTATATGGGAGCGTGCCAAAAAAGGAATAACCTATCTTCCGCAAGAGCCTTCTATTTTTCGGGGAATGACTGTAGAGGAAAATCTTTTGGCTATAGCAGAGATTTCTGGTATTTCTCGCTCAGAGCAAAAAGAACGAGTGGAGAAGCTTTTAGAGGATTTTGGAATTAAACATCTTCGTTCCCAATCTGCCCTTACTCTTTCCGGCGGAGAGAGGAGGCGGTGCGAAATTGCTCGCTGTCTAGTAATTAATCCGCGCTTTGTTCTTTTAGACGAGCCCTTTACTGGCATAGACCCTCTTGCTGTTTCTGAGCTAAAAGAGCTAGTGTGCGGTTTAAAGGAGCGAAATATCGGAGTGATTATTACTGACCACAATGTCCGAGATACTCTTAAAATTTGCGACCGTGCTTTGATTATTAATGAAGGCAAATGCTTAATAGAGGGAACTCCTGAAGAGTTGGTAAAGAGCGAGCTGGCAAGAAAATTTTATCTAGGAGAGGAATTTACCCTTTAAAATGGCAGTAGATATTAAACAGAGTCTCAGGCTGGTTCAACAGCTGGTAATGACTCCCCAGCTTCAGCAGGCAATTAAACTTTTACAGCTGAGCAGAATGGAGCTGGCGGAGCTGATTAATCAAGAGATGATGGAAAATCCTGTATTGGAAGAGGATAGAGGGGTAGAAATAGAAGCTCCAGCAGAGTATTCGCAAAAGCAGGAGCTGGGTGAGGAAAATTCTGGTGAGACCAGTTATGATGACCTCAACTGGGAAGATTTAACTGATAAATTCGTCACCAGTGAATACGGAATAAGGTTTTTAGACCAAGGAGAAGAACCTCCCCCTTTTGAAACCAGAGTTGCTAAGGGGGTTAGCTTATGTGAGCATTTACTTTGGCAACTTCGTTTAAGTGATTTTTCTCGAGAAGAGGAAGAAATTGCAGAATATATCATCGGTAATCTTGATGAAGACGGATATTTGAACATTTCCATTGAGCATATTGCACAAGAATTTGGTAAAAGCATTGAGGAGATAGAGCAGGTTCTAAAAAAGGTTCAAAATTTTGACCCTGCAGGTGTTGCTGCTCGCGATTTACAAGAATGTCTCCTTCTTCAACTTAAACAGTGGAAAATAGAAAATCCCTTAGCAGAAAAGATTATAAAGAATTACTTAAAAGAATTGGAGCTGAAGGATTATCGGAAGATAGCTCGCAAGGAGCGGGTAAGCATAGAGGAAGTAAAAGAAGCGGTAAGAATTATCTCTGAGCTTGAACCCAAGCCAGGAAGACCTTTTGGTGAGGAAAGAGCACAATACATCACTCCTGATATTTATGTGTTTCGCTCAGGCGATGACTACACAATTGTTTTAAATGAAGATGGTCTTCCTAAACTTCGTATAAGCCCTTATTATCTAAACCTTTTAAGAAGTAATGCTCCTAAAGCAACCAAGGAGTATATCAGGGAGAAGATTCAGAGTGCAATGTGGCTTATACGCTCTATTCATCAGCGTCAGCGCACTATCTATAAAGTGATGGAAAGTATCATAAAGTTTCAAAGAGAATTTTTTGATAAAGGCATTCCTTATCTCAAGCCTCTTGTGCTAAAGGATGTGGCGCGGGATATAGGAATGCATGAATCCACAGTAAGCCGAGTAACTACCAATAAATGGGTTCATACTCCTCACGGCATTTTCAGTATGAAATTCTTTTTCAATTCAAAAATTAGCTGTTTGCGAGGTGAAGCACTGGCAAGTGAGAGCGTAAAGGAACGGATTCGGCAGATTATAAGCAGAGAACCGCCAGACAAACCCTATAGCGACCGAGAGATTGTTAAGATTTTATGGGAAGAGTATGGTATAGAAATAGCTCGTCGCACAGTTACCAAATATCGGGAGAGTATGGGTATTCTTTCCAGCAGTAAGCGGAAGAAATTTAAAGAGAGGTGAGACAATGGACCCGAGAGTTACCTTTCGGCATATTAACCCAGACCCAGATTTAAAATCTTATGCAGAACAGGAGTTAAATAAGGTCTTAAAAATTCTGCACCGACCTCAAGAAGCAAGCATTATCTTCAGCAAGGAGAAGAATCGTTATATAGCAGAGTTAAGCATAAGTGCTGATGGGAATAGGTTTTTTGCCCGCGAGCAGGCAGACAATTTTTATCTGGCATTTGACCAAGCTTTTTCTAAAATAGAAAATCAAATCAAACGATATCGCGATAAATTTAAACCTAGCAAAAAGCGCAGAGAAAGGGAAGAAGTTGTAGAGACAGAGGTAGAAAACGCTTCTGAGATAATACGAACCGATGAATTATTCTTACCCAAGCCAGTCACCATTGAAGAGGCAATTATCTATCTTGAAGATTCTCCTACAGGATTTATTGTTTTTCGTAACGCAGAAAACGAACGCATTTGCGTTATCTACAAAAGAGAAGATGGCAACTACGGGCTTGTGGAGACAAATTAGCTAAATAGTAGAAGGGGTGGAAAGGAAGGGGAATGAGGCTGAAAGAGACATTGGTGCGGGAAGCTATTGTTGATGAGCTTAAGGCTCAAGCACGAGATGAAGTATTACGAGAATTGGTAAATGCCTTGCCAGATGGTATGAATGTTGACAGGGCTAGGCTTTTTAAGATTCTTAAAGAAAGAGAAGAGCAAAGTTCAACAGCTATTCGGGGAGGAGTGGCAATTCCTCACGGAAGAGTGCCGGGGCTAGATAAAATAATCCTTAGCTTAGGTAGAAGTAAACAGGGAGTAGAATTTGGAGCACCGGATAATAAGCCAACACATATTTTTTTTCTACTTTTTGCTCCTCAGGAAGCTACAGGAGAGCACCTACGAATGCTGGCACGCATTGCTAGGCTTTGTCAGGTGCCTAATCTTATAACTCGTCTGCTTTCAGCCAAAGACAGGGAAGAGATATATCAAATCCTGACAGAAGAGGATGATAAATTGTAAAAATGGAACGGCTAGAAGTAACTCGCCTGTTGGCAGATAAAGAGCACAAGCTAGAGCTAAAACTCATCTCTGGTGAGGAAGGGGTTGACCGGTTGGTCAAAGAATCCGATGTCCACAAGCTCGGCTTAACTTTAGCAGGAATAAAATTTGAGCTTAAAGAAGGACAAATTCAGATTTTTGGTGGAAGCGAAAAAGCCTATTTGGATATGCTCTCTGATATTGAACGCCGAAAGCTTTTAGAAAAGCTTTTTAGCTTTGATTTTCCTTGCCTTATTATCACTAGGGGAATTGAGCCCTATCCTGAAATGATAAGAATTTCTCAAAAGCGGCGAATTCCTATATTGGGAACAGAGCTAGCAACAGGTGAATTTATTTCTCGTCTTAATCAGTTTCTTGAAGATTATCTTGCTCCCAGTATAAGTTTGCACGGTGTACTTATTGATGTTTATGGTATAGGGATTTTAATTCTCGGTCAAAGTGGAATTGGAAAAAGCGAGACAGCTCTTGACCTTATTTTAAGGGGTCATCGTTTGGTCGCAGATGATATCGTAGAGATAAGAAAGCGCGGTCAGCGTACCCTTATAGGAAAGGGAGCGGAGGTGATTAAATATCATATGGAGATAAGAGGCTTGGGAATTATTAATATTAAAGATTTATTTGGAATTGCATCAATTCGTGACCGCAAAAAAATAGAGTTGGTTGTAGAGCTGG
>CAZQJX010000068.1:1677-12944 GCA_964592965.1 uncultured bacterium | reverse complement strand
AAACTGATTGAGTCTTCCTTGAAGATAAGCACGAAAAAACCACTCCTCTGGAAAAGCCACTAAAAGAAGCTGAAAAATGCAAAGGTTAAAAAAATGTGCGGGTAAGGTGAGCTGAAATTTATATTTTAAAATCCATTTTGCTCCTATCCATAATAAGAAGTAAAAAAAAGGGAGAATTAAAAGAGTTAAAAGAAAAAACCATCGTAGGCTTGAAAAAAGATTAAGCTGAGAAAGTGCAAAATCTTTAAGATTTTCCTTTTTCCTGAACATAAAAACAGCAGGTAGATAAAGCCAAAGCCCTGCCAAAATTAAATCCGAATATTTAGCAATTGCTGGCGATGCAGAATGGATAATCAGCTTGGTCAAAATTAAGGCAATAATGAATACAAATATTGCCTCTACTAAAAGCTTCCACTGAAGAGACCTTGTCTCTTCTTCTCTATCATATTTAGCTTCTTCTTTTTTAAGCTTTTCTTTTAATGCTTTAATTTTTTCTGCCTCAAGCCTCTTAAAATATTCCTCTTCTTTTTTTCTTTTCTTTAAGCTTTTTGGCTCAGGCACGGGTTCGTGAGGATATTTTTTATCATTCATTTACCAGCTCCAGATGAGCATATTTAGCAACGAGTTTTTTCTTTCCTGCTTGCTTGAATCGCACCACCAGCTTTATCTTTTCCTCGCTTCCTTCAATGCGCTCAATTACACCTTCGCCAAAAGTAGGATGACGAACCACAAGACCTGGTCTCCAGCAAATCTCAAGCTCGCTGTCCCATACACCCGCATCATTAAAATCCTCTGGCTGAAACTCATCTTTAGCTACCTGCGAAAACCAGCTGGTTGAAACAGTGTGCGCTCTTTTCTTTGCTCGCTCTAGCTTGATATGCTTTGCAGGAAGCTCATCAAGAAACCTGCTCGGCTCTGTATAAAATCCTGCTCCTCGGAAGCGTCGGGAGCGTGCCCAGAATAGGTACAGCTCTTTTTTAGCACGGGTCATTCCCACATAAAAAAGCCTTCGCTCCTCTTCAAGCTCATCTTCATCGCCTTCTTCAAGTGCACGAATATGAGGACATAGTCCTTCCTCCAAGCCAACAATAAAAACCACTGGGAATTCTAAGCCTTTAGCACTATGCAGAGTCATTAGGCTTACAAGCCCTTCTTCACTGAAGCGGTCAATATCCTGAAAAAGTGCACACTGCTCCAAAAACCCTTCTAGCGAGGGATTTTCTTCTGACTGCTCGTATTCTGCAATAGCATTGATTAACTCCTCTAGGTTTTCAATTCTCGCCATAGCTTCTGCGGTTTGTTCCCGTTCCAACTCCTCCAGGTATCCGCTTTCTTCCAAAATTTTCTCTGCCAGCTCTTTTAAAGAGATGCCCTTAGCAAGAGCAGATTTAAATTCAGTAATAAGTTTTAAAAATTCCTTAATTGCTTTTGTTTGCCTTTGCGGAAAGACTTTTCTTTTTACTGCCAGCTCAAGTGTATTAAAAAGGCTTATACCCTGTTCGCTTGCAATTTGGCTCAGTCTATCTAAAGTGGCAGGACCAATCCCTCGAGGCGGATTGTTTATAATTCTGAGCAGGCTTACGCTATCATCAGGGTTGATGAGAATTCTCATATAAGCAAGCACATCTTTGATTTCCTTGCGGTCGTAAAACCTAAGCCCACCAAAAATCTGATAGGGAATCCCTCGTGACCGAAGCTCATCTTCTATTACTCTGCTTTGGCTGTGAACCCGATAAAATACAGCAAAATCCCGATACTCATAGCCTTTTGCACAAAGCCTTAAAATCTGCTCTACCACTCGCTCTGCTTCGCTATGCTCATTTTCGCATTCAATCAATTTAATTTTTTCTCCTAGTGGATTTTCTGTAAAAAGGTTTTTAGGAACACGCTTTTGATTATGGCTAATTAAATAACTGGCAGATTCTATAATCCGTTTGGTGCTTCGGTAGTTTTGCTCAAGCTTAATCACTCGTGCGCCAGGAAAATCTTTGGTGAAATTAAGGATGTTCTCTATGTTAGCTCCCCGCCAGCGATATATGGACTGGTCTTCATCACCCACCACACAGATATTTCTATATTTTTTTGCAAGTGCCCTGACTAAAAGATACTGAAGGTAATTAGTATCCTGATACTCATCAACCATTATGTAAAGAAATCTCTCTTGGTACCGCTCCAAAACCTCTGGATAATTTTGAAAAAGCTGAAGCGTGTAAAGAAGCAGGTCAGTGAAATCCAGCGCATTGCTCAAACGAAGCGCCTCTTCATAACCACGATAAACCAAAGCAAACGCTTCACTTACTCCCCCTTCCTGCAGGGCAGATTCAAAGTCAAAATCAACAAGGTCTCGCTTGAGAGCCTCAATTCGGGCACGAATCCATTTTGGATGAATCATCCGCTCATCAATGTCTTTTTCCTTCATCACCCTTTTAATAAGGCTTAAACTATCCTCTTCGTCATAAATGACAAAGTTTCGGGAATAACCAAGATGATGAATCTCTTGGCGAAGAATTTGGGCGCAGGTGGAATGAAAGGTAGCTATCCAAATACGGTCAGCAAGCTCGCCTAGACTTTGCCTGATTCGGCTTCGCATCTCTTCAGCAGCACGATTGGTGAATGTCACTCCCAAAATATTACCAGGATGAATCCCGCAGGAAGAGATGAGATGAATCATCCGATAAATCAAAACCCTGGTTTTGCCAGAACCTGCACCCGCGACAATTAAAACAGGTCCATCAGTTGCTAAAACCGCTTCACGCTGAGCTGGATTAAGCTCGTCTAAATAATCCATTGACGCCATCAACAATATAATTTACTCCACAGTCACGCTTTTTGCCAGATTGCGTGGCTGGTCAACATCAGTGCCATTGAAAACCGCAATATGATAGGCAAAAAGCTGTAAAGGCGGGGTTAAAACTAGAGGTTCAAGCTCTTCTCGAACTTTGGGAACCAAAATTACATCTTGTGCCTTTTCCTTTAATCTTCTCTCTTGGTCAGGATTGCCAATAGCAATTACTCTCCCCTGCCGAGTAGATACCTCTTCTAAATTAGAAAAGGTTTTGGCGAAAAGCCTGTTGCTGGGAGTGAGTGCCACTACAGAGGAATTTTGGTCAATTAAGGCAATGGGACCATGCTTGAGCTCGCCCGCTGGATATCCTTCTGCATGGATATAAGAAATCTCTTTAAGCTTAAGCGCGCCCTCCAGAGCAATGGGAAAATTGATACCTCGAGCTATATAAAAAAATCCCTTGGATTGATAATATTTGTGAGCAATCTCCTCAATAGCAGGGTCTGTCTCCAAAATCTGCTCCACCAGTGCAGGAATTTTCAACAAATCTTGAATAAGTTCTTTTCGTTCCTTTTTTTCTATACCTTGTCTAAGCTGAGCCATATAAATAGCAAAAAGGTAAAGAATTGCTAGCTGGGTAAGGAAAGCCTTTGTGCTTGCCACTCCAATTTCAGGACCTGCCCGTGTAAAAATAACTTGGTCTGATTTTCTTGCCAATGTTGAACCAAGCACATTGCATACCGCAAGGGTTTTAGCGCCACGCTTTTTTGCTTCTTCCATTCCTGCTAGCGTATCAGCAGTTTCTCCGCTCTGGCTGACCAAAATGACTAAAGTATTTTTGTCTATAAGAGGTTCACGATAGCGGAACTCGCTGGCTATCTCACAAAAACAAGGAATTTTGGTGAATCGCTCCAGCCATTGCTTTCCGACCAGAGAGGCATGATACGCAGTTCCGCAGGCAGTAAGATAAATCTGGCGGACATTTTTAAGAAAATGAATAAAATCCTTATCCAGCTCATCAAACTTAACATCTACTTTTTCCAATAGAATCCTTCCTGAAAGAGTATCGGTCAGGACACGGGGCTGTTCAAAAATTTCTTTAAGCATAAAATGCTTAAAGCCCGCTTTTTCCGCCATTAGCGGGCTCCAGCTTATTAATATCGGTTCACGCTTCATCCTTCTGCCTTTGCTGTTAAAAATTTCCACCTGCTCCCTACTAATAACTGCATATTCATCATCTTCCATAGGGATAATTTTCTTTGTATGGTCAAGCAGGGCAGGAATATCAGAGGCAACAAAATTCTCTCCTTCTCCCAAGCCGATTATAAGCGGGCTTGCTCGTTTAAAAGCAAAAATCTTTTCTGTCTCTCCCTCAACCAAAGCGACAACCGCAAATGCTCCCTTGAGTTTTTTAATTGCTTTTTGAATAGCAACTCCTATTCTTCTACCATTGCTAAGTTCTTCATCAATCAGGTGAGCAATTACTTCTGAGTCTGTTTCCGAACTAAACTTTCTACCTTTTTTACCAAGCAAGCGTT
Source organism: uncultured bacterium (assembly GCA_964592965.1). Lineage (GTDB taxonomy): Bacteria > RBG-13-61-14 > RBG-13-61-14 > RBG-13-61-14 > DRUE01 > CAZKMM01. The sequence continues at coordinate 8,621 of CAZQJX010000068.1, read as the reverse complement.
TAAGCTCAAGATAGTTCTCTATAATGCCATTATGAACTACCGCCACCTTCCCTACCTGATGAGGATGAGCGTTTCTTTCTGTAGGCATTCCATGAGTTGCCCAGCGAGTATGACCTATGCCTGCCTGTCCTTTAGGTGGTGATTTTAATACCTCTTTTTCCAGCTCGCTGAGTTTGCCCTCTTTTCTTACTCTGCGGATTCCCTGATTGGAAATTACTGCAATCCCAGCAGAATCATATCCACGATATTCCAGACGCTTTAAGCCATTAATGAGAATAGGGGAAGCCTCTCTCCCACCAATATATCCAATAATACCGCACATAATTTATTTAAAACTTTTTAGCCTTCTTTTTTCTCCAACCTGGTTTTACCACTTGCCGAGCGCGAGCTATTGCCAGTGAATGAGCAGGAACATCATCAGTAATGGTTGAGCCCGAGCCAATATATGCTCCTTTGCCCACTTTAACTGGTGCAATTAATTGGGTATCACTTCCAACAAAAACCTCATCTTCAATTATAGTTTGATGTTTCTTTTCTCCATCATAATTGCAAGTTATGGTGCCACAACCGATATTAACATTTTTCCCTATCTTGGCGTCGCCCAGATAGGTAAGATGCGAAGCTTTGGTGCCATCGCCAATAACCGCTTTTTTGAGCTCAACAAAATTGCCAATCCGTGCTTTTTTGCCCACCACACTTCCTGGCCGAAGATGAGCCATAGGACCAATAACCGCACCACTCTTTACCCTGCTCTCCTCAATAACTGAGCCTTGACGAATCTCAACTCCATTTTCAATAACCGAATCAACAATCCTCGCTCCTGATTGAATCCAACAATTTTTACCTATCTTGCTCTTTCCTAAGATTCTGGCACCTGCTTCAATTACTGTATCTTTGCCTATCTTTACTTCTGGCTCTATTAAAACATTGTTTGGGTCTTCAATACTAACTCCCTGCTCCATCCATCTCTGATTAATTCTTTCCCTTAAAATAGCTGTTGCCTGAGCTAGCTCTCTGCGGGTGTTTATACCTAAAATTTCTTTCCAGTTATTTGCAGAGCTGGTAGCAATTGTTTTGCCTTCATTATAAGCGATGCTGATTAAATCAGTAAGATAGTATTCTTTCTGGCGGTTTTCAGGCTGAATTTTTTTTAAAGCAGTCTTTAAAAAATCTATTTTTACACAATAAACCCCAGCATTAACCTCATTAATAAGTCTTTCCTTTTCGCTCGCATCTTTTTCCTCAACTATCCCTATAACTTCTCCTTTCTGGCCACGTAAAATTCTTCCATACCCTTTCGGCTCAGGCATTTTAGCAGTAAGTAGGCTGATGTCTGCGTTTTGGCGAAGATGAGTTTTTACTAGTCTTTTTATGGTAGAAAGCTCAAAAAGAGGCGCATCACCATAGAGAATTAAAACCGAGCCTTGAGCATTCTCTAAACAGTTTAAGGCACATTTAACCGCATCCGCAGTGCCTCTAGGAGTAGGTTGAAGAGCAAATTCAACTTTTTCCTCTGAAAGTACCTTTTTAAGCTCATCGCCATCTTTTCCTATCACAACAATAATCTTTTCAGACTTTAAACTTTTTGCTATTTCAAGCGGGTAAAAAATAATTGGTTTGCCTAAAAGAAAATGCAAAACCTTGCTGGTCTGAGTCTTCATTCGCTTGCTTTTCCCACCCGCCAGAACAATGGTCGCTCCTAATTCCATAGCCTACTCCTAATTTGCTAGTATAAAAAAATATGCAAAATTTAGCAATTTTAAGCACCAAAATAAATCTCTAAAGTTAAGCTTATTATTCTCCGAAAAATAATTTAAGATGCTCCCACCTCTGCAGGCAGTTGGATATTTAAATCTTTTTATTGCCTTCCTTTCCATTTCCGGAGCAAATATAATCATCTCCCGTCCTCGCACTTCCTTTAATTTAACAATTTATCATCTCTTTTATGCGATAGCGATTTGGGCAATTTTTCAATTCCTTGCCATAAATGCTCATAATGCTCGTCAAGCTTTATGGTTCTATGCCTTTACTTCTTTGGGCTGGGCTACTATCCCGTTTTTTTTCTTTTATTTGATTTATCTACTTTCTTATAATCGTTGGCAAAGACCATCTATTAAATTTCGAATTATTTTTATTCTAGCGCCTGTGCTTCTCTCGTGCTGGATTTTTAGCCAACCTGATAAATTCTACAAAGTTGTTCTTACCCCTCAAGGATATGCTAAAGATTTTTCATCTGGATTAGCTATATTTTACTATTATTGGATATTCTTCGGACTTGTGAGCATTATTCTTATTGTCTTTAAAATCCTTCCACGGAAGGATAAGCTAAGTAAAGAGCAGAAAAAATTAATCAGTGTTATGCTTTATCTTGCCCTTTTTCTGTTCGGCTTTCATTTTGCTATTTCAGAAATCTTTGAAACCAATTTTATTTTAGGACCACCCCTTCTTTTTGTTGTCACAATGCTTATTTGTAAATACACTGATCGACTTAATATGTTCAAGAATTATAAAGAACTTCAGATAGAATACAATAAAATCAAGCTTATTTTTGAAAACACACAAGCGCTGGTAGAAATTGATGACCTAAACCATCTCCTCAAAATTATTGCTGAAAACGCTCAAAAAGCTACAGGAAGCAAAGCAGTAGCGGTAACCTTATTTGAAAACGAATTTTCAATAACCAAAGTGGTTGCAGGATTGGATAACCCGGTTATTAAAAGAGCATTTCAACTGGCGGGAATTAATCCAATTAATTTAAGACTAAAAATTGAGCCTGGACATATCTCGTGGAAATTAATAAATGAGAAAAAGACCATCATTCTTAAAAGCTTTTATGAACAGATTGATAAAGTTATTCCCAAATGGCTTGCTGACCTGGGGCAAAAAATTGCCGGAATAAAAATAATGATTGATACTCCTATTATTGTTGATAACGAATGTATTGGAACCATAATTTATGCCTGCACGCAAAATGTTGATGAAGAGAAAATAAAGTTTTATGAAATGTTTACTAATCAAGCATCTCAGGCAATCAAAAAAGCAAGACTAATTGATGAAATCAAGCATGCCAATCAAGAGCTGGAAAAGAAGGTCCAGGAGCGAACCAGAGAGCTTGAGCTGGCAAAAATTCAGTTAGAAAGATATTCCCACCATCTAGAAGAAGAAGTAGAAAAACAAACAAAGGCATTGCGAGAGGCAAGCGAAAAAATGATTGAAATGGCACATTTGGCAGGTAAAGCAGAGGTAAGTGCTGGCGTACTTCATAATATTGGGAATGCTCTTAATACGATTTATGTCCGAATGCAAAGAATGGAGGAACTATGCGCACAATTTGACCCTGAATCATTTCAGAAATTAATTATTGATACTCTTTGCACTCAAAAGACTGTAAACAAACTCGCAACTATGCCAAATTATTTGCAGAAGGTCAAAGAATATCTAACCTTACAAATTCAAAAACTTAAGGCGGTTAAAGACCAAGTTAATGAAAACTTTGCTCAATTAAAAAAACGAATTGACCACATTAACGAAATTCTCTCCTTACAAAAGGATTATAGCAAAACTTCTATTTCGCAAGAGTGGTTTCAGGTTAATCAGGTGGTGGAAGATGCCATTTCTATGCTTGATGACTCTCTCCAAAAAAGAAGAATCAAAGTACTTTTAGAGCTTGATGAAGACCTTCCCAGTGTTTTCCAAAATCGCAATCAGCTCCTTCAGATTTTCATTAATCTTATCAAAAACGCTATCGAGGCGCTGGAAGGCAAACCAGAAAAAGAACGCTGGATAAAAATAACTACTAAAAAACTGCCAGAAAATAATATTGAAATTATTGTAGAAGATAATGGGGTTGGTATTGAAGAAGAGGATTTAAATAAAATTTTTGAGTATGGCTTTAGCAGAAAAAAAGACAGTCAAGGAATTGGGCTGGCTATTAGCCAGTATTTGGTCAAGCTGATGAAGGGCAGACTTTTTGTTGAAAGCAAGGGTAAGGATAAAGGAGCGTGTTTCCATCTTGTTTTACCTGTTTATGTAAGCTCTCCGCCAGCTCTAATCAAAGCAGCTTAAAATTTTTTATTTTAAATAAATCTTGATTAAGGTTTTTAAATTTTATTCCGAAAAAAATTAATAAAGATTTCTAAAACTATGACAGGTTCGCTCAATATAAAGCTGACACCTCAAAAAGGAGCTTAAAAATGAACCGACGAATTCTTGTTATTGATGACCAAAAAGAAGTATTAAAAGATTATGAGGAAATTCTTACCCCTCATATCTGTGAAGTAAATAGATTAAGGGAATTGGAAGAAGAACTTTTTGGCGAAAAACTTACTCCTCCTGAAAATCTCCAGCCCTGTTATGAACTTTATCTTGCCAAGCAAGGTCAGGAAGGATATGAGCTAGTGAAAAAGATGAAAAGTTTAGGCACCCCTTTTGCAGTTGCATTCATTGATATGAGAATGCCAGGAGGTTGGGATGGACTGGAGACCGCCAGAAGAATCAGACAAATTGACCCAGATATAGAAATTGTAATCGTCACCGCCTATTCTGACCGTGACCGTATTGAAATTGTTGAAAAAGTTGGGGAGCCAAGCAAACTTCTTTATCTTAAAAAACCTTTTGACTTAGAAGAAATCCGCCAGCTCGCTCTTGCTCTTACTGAAAAATGGAATCTAGAACAAAAAGATAAAAGACAAAAAGAGCTTCTTAAGAATCTTCTTGTTCGAATTAACCAAATTAAAAATATCGGGCTTGAAAATCTTGATAAGCTTTTGGAATTTGTCTTTGAACAGATGATCAACCTGATGGAAGTTGAAAATGGATTTCTCTGCCAGATTGATTGCGAGGCAGAAAAGCTTATCTTTCGTTGTGGTGCAGGTAAATATAAATCACCCCAGATTTTAGAAAGTCAAGAACTTACTAAACTCAAACAAGAAATCTTTAAAAGAGCAAAAAAGCCTGATGCTCCCTGTGTAAAAATAAACGGCTTTCGGCTTATTCCTTTTTATGTAGTTAAATACGAAAAGTTAGTATTGGTTGTTGAAAATCCTCGCGATGAACTTTTGGATAGCGAGCTAATCAGAATTTTTGTTGAGAATGTTTCTGGAGCTATAGATACAGCCTATCTTTATGAAAAGCTCTATCAATCACATAGGGAACTTGAAGAAGCCAACCGCAAACTCACAGAATACAAGCAGAATTTGGAACGAAAAATTCAGGAGCGCACCCAAGAGCTTTATCATTTAAATGAACTTCATAAAAGTATTATTGAGAATGCAGGTATTGCTATCTTTACCTTTGATAAAGAAGGAGTGATTAAATCAGCAAATCAAACCACTGCCAATATTTTTGGCTTTAAGCCAGAAGAACTTATCGGAAAAAATCTTGAGGTGATTATGCCTAATGCCAAAAAATTCCTTGCAAAACTTGAGGAAAGAGAAGATGGGATATTCCCTTGGGAAAAAGAAATGGAACTGAAAAAGGCAGGCGGACAATCTTTTCCTGCTCACATTAACATCTCCCGAGTCAGGTTTTTAAAAGACGAATATTTCTACTTGCTTTTAGTGAGCGACCTTACAGAACGCAAGGCTTTGGAGCGTCAGCTCCTGCAATCTCAAAAACTGGAATCTATTGGGACACTTGCAGGTGGAGTTGCGCATAATTTTAACAATCTCCTTCTTGTAATTTTAAACAGCTTAAATGAAATCCAAGAAAGGCTTCCTAACGACCCAGAGCTAGAATTTAATCTTGAGCTAATCAGAAAAAGTGCGGAGCAGGCAAGTGAGCTCACCCAACAGCTTTTAAGCTTTAGCCGAAGAAAATCTCCCAAAAAAGAACCGGTAAATGTAAAAGATTTAATTAATGATGTTGTGAAGCTTCTTGAAAAGACTATCCATAAAAATATCAGCATTGAGGTAGCGGTTGAGGAGAATTTACCACCAATTCTTGGTGATTCTGCTCTTCTTCAACAGGCACTGCTGAATCTTGGACTCAATGCTCGTGATGCAATGCCTCATGGTGGAATCTTAAGTTTTGAGGCAAGAAAAGTTAAAATCAAAAAACCTATTGGGGCTCTTTCTCCTGGTGAATATCTCCAACTAATTGTTGAAGATACAGGGATTGGCATACCTCCTGAAATAAAAGAACGAATATTTGAACCTTTCTTTACCACCAAAGGCTTAGAAAAAGGGACCGGTTTGGGCTTACCTACTGTTTATGGCATTGTTAAGAACCATCAAGGAGAGATTGAAGTGGAAAGCGAGCTTGGTCAAGGCACGAAATTTATCATTTATCTTCCTATTGCTAAACAAGAAGAGCTAAAAAAGTTTGAAGAAAAACCCAAAAGCCCTGCCAAAGTTCAAGGGGGAGGAAAAATACTTCTTATTGATGATGAAGAAGCCCTACTTAGACTAGCGGAGATTCGTCTGAGCAAGCTTGGATATGAAGTTCTTATTGCTCGTGGTGGTGAAGAGGCACTTGAGCTTATTAAAAATCATCCTGACATTAGAGCAGTGGCAATGGATATGATTATGCCGGGCTTGAGCGGAAAAAGTCTTTTCTCAGAGATAAAAAAGCTTCGCCCCAACCTTCCTGTTCTCATCATAAGCGGATACAGCTATGAGGGAGATGCAGAGGAGCTGATTAAAGAAGGAGCTATCGGATATTTGCAGAAGCCTTTTATTTTTGATGAGCTGATTAATATCGTTGAAAGAGGCATTGCCCAAAATCCGCCCAACTATTCAAAACTACATTAATAAAATTTCTCTTGACATCTCTCATCTTCTGGAATAATAACTAACAAGAGATTATGAAAAGCAATAAAACTGTCTCAAGAAGAGATTTCATTAAAGTAGGTGCGCTTGGTGCCGGGATTTTTATCTTTTCAAAAAGGGGATGGACAGAGTCAGCACGACCAAATATTCTCTGGTTGATTAGTGAAGATACACCAC
>CAZQJX010000068.1:0-1577 GCA_964592965.1 uncultured bacterium | reverse complement strand
AAATGCGGACCTGAGCCAGATTTTAATAAATTAAAAAAGCGTCAGCCATTTTTTGCAGTAATAAACTTTGGCTCCACTCATGAGGGTAAATTGCATAAATCACTGCCAATAAAACATAGTCCGCAAAAAATTCATCTAGCTCCTTATCATCCAGATACTCCAACTTTCCGACATGATTACGCACAATTTTACGACAAGATTGAGGAATTGGATAGTCAAATTGGCGAGTGGCTTGCCAAACTGGAAAAAGCTGGTTTAGACGAAAATACCATCATTTTTTATTTTGCAGACCATAGCGGTGTGCTTCCGAGAAGCAAGAGATTTCTTTATGATGCAGGCACACGAGTGCCTTTTATCATTTATTTTCCCAAAAAGTTTCAGTTTTTGGCACCAGCTCCCCCTAGCTCACGAATTAAGCGTCTGATTAGCTTTGTTGACCTTGCACCTACAATTCTCAGCCTTGTTAATTTACCTATTCCAGATTATATGCAAGGCTCAGCTTTTCTCGGACCGCAAAAAACCCAAGCTCCTGAATTTGTCTATCTTTTCAAAGACCGAATGGATGAGCGCTATGATATGAGCAGGGCGGTGCGAAATGCCCGCTTTAAATACATCCGCAACTACTATCCCTATCTTCCCCGAGGAAGATACATTGCCTATGCTTGGAAAATGCCCTGTATGCAGGAGCTGGAAAAACTTTACAAGGAAGGTAAGCTCAATCCTGTTCAAAGCGCATTTTTTGAGCCCAAGCCCACAGAAGAGCTTTACGATTTAAAATCTGACCCATACGAAATCAACAATCTTGCAAATGACCCGCGCTATCAAAAGATTTTGGAGAGAATGAGAAAAGCCAACCGCGAGCACATCCTTCGCATCCGCGACACAGGCTTTTTGCAAGAAGCAGAAATGGACATCCGCTCCCGTGGAACAACCCCCTATGAAATGGCACACGACCCCAAAAAATACAATCTTGAAAATATTATGCACTGCGCAGAGATTGCCAGTAAAGGAAGCGCTGAAAATCTTGATAAGCTGATTGGCTTTCTCAAAGACCCAGACAGCGCAGTCAGATACTGGGGAGCCATAGGGTGTATTGTTTTAGCAGAAAAAGCAACGCAGGCTCAAAATATTTTACTTAAACTTCTAAATGATACCTCTCCAAGTGTGCGCATAGCCAGCGCAACCGCTCTTTATAAAATGGGCGTTGAGAAAAAAAGAGCATTTGAGCGCTTGAAAAAAGACCTTACTCATCCCAACCTTTATGTTGCACTCTATGCATCAGATATGCTGGAATATATTGGTGAAGGAAATAGCCTCTTTATCCGACAGATGAGAAAAGCTATCCGACAGCGCCTTATGGCACATACTCTTCCTAGGGCTGTCTGCTTCTAAAAACTGGCTTTTGTTAAACGCATCTTCAGCATCTTCGTTCTCTCAATGCGCCAGCATCAAGTTAGGTAATCAGAATTGATTTCTGAGCTTGCTCTTTTATGAAACAGCCGAGCTTCAAAGTCTTTCTTGTCTTGAAGGAGATAACGAATTCTATTAAGCCCCTCTAAAGGCGCAATATTTGGGCT
>CAZQJX010000067.1:0-13119 GCA_964592965.1 uncultured bacterium | reverse complement strand
ATTAACTTCTGCACTGTGGACGAAAAAGGAGTGGTTATTGACCGACGGGCAGGAAGAATCTCTACTGAGGAAAATGCACGACTATGCCAGAAGCTGAAGGAAAAGATTAAAATTGAAGGCGCAGAGTATTTTCTTGAGCCAGTAAAAGAGCACAGGGCAGTGCTAGTCTTTCGTGGAGAGGGGCTGGGAGATAAGCTCAATGATACTGACCCTCAGCTGGTAGGAAAAGCGCCGCTTGAGCTTTCCGCTGAAGATGAGCCAAGCAGGCGCACCAAAGCCCTTGCTGACCAGTTCCTTAGTCAGGCAAAAGAAATTTTAAAAGATGAACATCCTGCCAATATGCTTCTTTTGCGGGGATTTGCCAAGTTTCACCGCTATCCGAGCTTTTATGAGGTTTATAAGCTTAAAGCCTGCGCCATTGCTCAATATCCGATGTATCGGGGATTGGCAAGGCTGGTGGGAATGGAAATCCTTGATGTAGGTGATAAGCTGGAAGACCTCTTCGGTGTGCTGGAGCAGGTCTGGGAGCGTTATACTTTCTTTTTCGTCCACATAAAAAAGACCGATTCAGCAGGTGAAGATGGAGATTGGGCAAGAAAAGTAGAGGTGATAGAAGCGGTTGACCGCCTCATTCCCAGAGTGGTTGCTCTCAAACCCGATGTGCTTGTTATTACTGGCGACCACTCCACACCAAGCAAGCTCAAAGCGCATAGCTTTCATCCTGTGCCAGTTTTAATTTGGAGCGAAAATGTTCGCAGAGACCTTGCTGAAGAATTTGGTGAGCGAGCCTGCCTGCAAGGAGCGCTGGGAAGATTTCCTATGCAATATCTGATGAGCCTAGCAATGGGTTATGCGCTTAAACTGGAAAGGTTTGGAGCTTAAATGTTCAGTTTAAAAAAATCTTCAGCAATAGTTTTAGAAGTGCTTTTTCCTAGCTTCTGTTATTTATGCTCCCAACCTGCACCCTCTGGTATGCCTCTATGTGAAGAATGCTTAAATCAAATAGAAAAAATTAATAACAAATGCCGAATATGTGGAGTGGCTTTCTCTGAAATTACTCCTGAGCATATTTGTGGTCGCTGCCGGAAAGAAAAACCCAAATTTGACCTTGCTCGTGGATGGGTGAAGTTTACTGAGCCTGCCAGTCAAATTATTCACCAATTTAAATATCAAAGGGGGTTTTATTTCTTAAATTGGATAGCAGATGGATTGGCAGAGCTGTATGAGACGGAGTTTGCATCACTGGACTTTGATTTGATTGTCCCTGTGCCTCTTCATTGGAAAAGATTAATCCAAAGGGGATATAACCAAGCACTTATCCTTGCAAAAGCGCTCGCTAGACGAATTAAACTTCCTCTTAATCCCTCGCTTTTAAAAAGAAAGATAAATACTCAAACACAGGTGGGTTTAAGCATAAACCAGCGAAAGAAAAATCTTAAAAATGCATTTGAAGTGAAACAAAAAGATAAAGTCTTTGGAAAAAGGATTTTAGTTGTAGATGATGTTATTACCACAGGAACAACCGCTAATGAGGTGAGTAAGGCTTTGAAAAATGCAGGAGCAGAAATTGTTGGTATAATAGCTTTTGCTCGTGCTTAAAAACAAGGGGGAGAGAAATGAAAAAAATAGAAGCAATAATTAAACCTTTTAAGCTAGATGAAGTAAAAGAAGCCCTGACCGAAATCGGCATTCAGGGAATGACCATTACTGAAGCAAGGGGATTTGGAAGGCAAAAAGGTCATACCGAGCTTTACAGAGGAGCTGAATATGTAATAGACTTCCTTCCGAAAATAAAAATTGAGCTGGTCGTGCCTGATGCAAAAGTAGATGATGTGGTTCGTGCCATTCAGGAAAGCGCCTACACCGGAAAACTCGGTGATGGAAAAATCTTTATCTACCCAATTGAAGAAGCCATAAGAATAAGAACCGGAGAAAGAGGAGAAGACGCTATCTAAATTCTTGATACCTTATTCCAAAATTTATAAACAAAGAAATCCTCACAGGGTCGCTGGGGATTTTTCTTTTCAAGTTCCGGCAAATAAGCCTGCGGATTTAAAAATTTACTCCAGCCAGAGCTGATAGGGCTTTTTGTTCTTGGGAAGCTTGGCAGGAAGCTCAACCCATCGCCCGAGCTTGGCGCTTAGGTACCCTGCCAGCATTACTTCCAAAACCAGTTTGCCATCTTCTGCTGTTTCTATGGGCTTTTTCCCTTTCTGTATGCACTCAATGATATGCTTGAACTCGTCAGGATAGCCATACATTTCATGCTCACGGTAAATAGCATATCCCCACCCCTTGGTGGTCTCTGCCTTTTCCACCGCATAGCCATAACCTTTGGCGCTGAAAAGCCGGATGGAATTGCCAATTACTAAATCGCAAAAAGCCACTCCTTCTGAGCCCATAACCTCAGCACGGTCATCAAGCCCGCCCCGAAGTGCCCAAGAATTTTCAATCACAGCTCGGGCACCATTATCAAACTCAAGAATGCAAACCGAATCGTCCTCTCCACGAGTTTTTCTCAAATGGACATATCTTCCAAGTGAACAAAGAATTCTCTTTGGCTTGGGCTTGCCAAGTAGCCAGCGGGCAAACTCAATTCCATGACAGCCCATATCCATAAAAGCGCCACCGCCCGAGCGCTCAATATCCCAGAACCAGCGGGAATGAGGTCCAAAGTGGCTCTCACGGTGACGAATGTAAAAAGGCTTGCCAACAGCTCCTTCATCAATCAGCTCCTTAAGACGAACATATTTGGGAGCAAAGCAAAGATTCTCCCCATAAAAAAGCTGAACTTTATTTTTCTTGCAGGCATTGATCATTTTGTCTGCTTCTTCCAGAGTAAGGCAGAGCGGCTTTTCCACAAAAATATGCTTTTTCATCTCCGCTGCTTTGGTCGTAAACTCGCAGTGAAGGTCATTGGGAATGCCTAGCACGATGAGGTCAATATCTGGGTCTGCGACCATTTTCTCATAGTCAGTATAGACCTTGGGAATTCCCCGCTCCTGCGCAAACTTCTTTCCTCGTGCTTTGCTTCGGCTGTAAACCGCCACCACCTCGGCATCAGGACAGTAGCTTAAAGCATCGGTGTGAATGTTGCTGACAAATCCTGTCCCACAAACACCGACTTTTATCTTGCTTTCCCTCATCTCCGCCCCTCCTTTTTATCTTAATCTTTCCTAAGAATTAATATATATTCGTATCTCATAGTTGAATCTTTTTTCCCTTTTATATTTGTTGGAGAATTTTCTATGGGCATTCGTTTATTTGAAATTGCTCTAACAATAGTCTTTATATGTTTTATTCCAAAGTAAGAGAAAAAATCAGCAGAAATTTTATCCGTAGGTAATTCTATTCCTTTTACCCGACGATTCCCCACTACAAAGGCAATCTTTCCCTTAGGTTTCAAAATGTAAGATAAGATTTCTATAGCTCTAAATAAGTCAAAATAAAACGCATATACTTCACGAGCTCTTTTAAAATTTCTCTTCTTTATTTCGTCCAAATATTGATAAAGAATTCTTGAAGGCAGCTCTTCATAAATCTCTACACGCTTACTTCCTAATGATTGTCTGTCAACTTGTTCTTCTATCCCTAGCCATCTTAAAGAAAGTCTAGAAAATTGTCCATAAGCTACAGTAGTTCTAGAATCTCCATAAGGAGGAGAAGTTATTATTAAATCTACATAATTTCTCTCAAGAGGTATTTCAAAAATATTTTTGACTTTTAATGTAATATCTGCCTTCAAATTTTTAAACTCCTGATAAAAGGTTGTTAAAAGATTAATGTTTCTAAGGGCTATATTTTGAAATACCTTAATAACATTATTGTTAATGTTCTCTTTTTTTCTTCTGATTAGTTTAAACTCGTTATGATCTGTTCTTGAAACTTTCCGGACAACCTCCGAAAATACCACCTTAAAAAAGTTTTGTATCTTTTGGTTAGATAAATTAAAGATAGAACTTTTAAGTTTGGAAAGCTGATCAATAACTTCTCTATCAAACCAATAATCAATATTCGGAAAATAAATATCTGTTGGTGCGGTCTTTTGATAATCTTCCAAAATTCTCTCAAGAGCTTGAAACAAAGATTTACTTTTTAAAGGCGTGACTCTTACTTTTGCAATCAAAACAGCAAGAGGATTTATATCATAACCTATAAAATTACGACCATTAATTAAACATTCTACCGCACAAACTCCAGAGCCCATAAATGGGTCTAAAACTAAATCACTTGGTTGAGAAAGCTCATTCAATAATCTTCTTACTACTAAAAAATGAAACATCGCTGGATAAGGATGGATTCCGTAAACTCCGTAAGAACCTGGAACATCAGAATAATCCCAACTATTATCTCTTTCGCGTTTAAACTGAGAAAACTTTATGCCTGTCTCCGATTTTTTATCAAGCTTTTTTGATATAAATAATTTACCTTGTTCCATATTCTTTTAACTCCCAAGGTAAGGTGCTAAGTTTACGAATCCAAGTAAATTGCTCTAGTTTTGAATTTTGTTTTATTTCATCTCTTACAAATGCTATCAAACCTTTTTCGTTAATTTCTTGAGCTTTACTTTCTGATATATCCTCATCAATAGTCAATAAATAAACTCTACGATTTGGTCCCACTTGAGGAACTTCTTGTTTCCATCTTTCTCTTAAAGTCCTTTTACAGGTAAGAAAAACTGCTCGGTCAGGTGTATTTAAAGCTACCTCTACACTTGGTATAACTAAATCTATCCTCCTTAATGTTCTGCTCGCCTGCCCTTTTGGTCTCTCTACAGGAATGTTTATACTTAATAACATCCTTTCAACTATTCGTTCAAATGTCTTTCCACCTCGCGCCTTCCTCATATTTCCCAAATCTTTTTCAAGAGCCTGAACAAGTAAACCAAATTCAGCAAATAAATCTCTTGCCTTCTTAATGAACCCCTCCCATTTATCTTCTTGTAAAATTCTTTTTATTCTCTCACGAATAGTCCCCTTTTGCTTTTTAACCCAATTTTCAGCCAAAGCTTTTAAGGCTTTTTTCTCATATTCTAGATATATTTCGTTTGCTCTCTCTTCTAAGTTCAATAAAATCTCGCTAAAACTTTTCAATATTTCTTGTGAATGAGGATCTAGCCTTTTCCACGCTTTATCCAAAATCTCTTCTAAAGAAGGAATAAGCCTTTTACTCTCTTCAATTAAGGCTTTCTGAAAATCCTCCATCTTTCAATTTTATCATAATTGAAACCTTAAAATAAACTCACTTGCTTTTTAATTCATCAATATTCTCTACCACCTTTTCAAAAGCATCATAGAGCATACTTACCTGGTCTTTGGTCCCTAAGAAAAGGTAATGAAGTAGCCAAATGGTTTGATGATAGGCGGCTTTTTCAGCCACCGGGCAGGTGCCTTTATACTTGCGATAGTCAACCTTTCCTCTAAACTGAGGATGCATCAGCGGAGAGCCGTCCTCTGCTAGCGGGAAAATGCCAATGTTGTAAATCGGCTCGTAAAAAGCGCCAAAGCACTGCACACCCTCGGCATTGAGCGCTTCAACAAACCTATCTCTGCTCACTCCATGCACCTCTTCATCAAACATTACAATAAAGCCGTATCCACTCTTGCGGGTGATATTGGGTCATCAGGAAGAGTGCTGAGACCAGGAAGCTGGTTGATGCGCTCTTGGAAATATTTGTAATTCTCCTGCTTGCGTGGAATCTGCTCGTTAAACAGCCTTTCCAAGCCAACTTCCAAAATCGCGCTTTGGAACTCGGTCATCCGAAGCGCCCAACCCAGGGTCTTCCAGTCTAATCCCTCCTCAGGACCCTTTCTTCCGCAATTGATAAGAAGCAGGCATTTTTCATACCATTTATATTCATTAGTGGTTATGGCTCCACCCTCTCCAGCGGTCATTACTTTTGAAGTCTGAAAGCTCCAGCAGTTAATATCTCCCCAAGAGCCTGCGCTCTTTCCTTTGTATTCCATTCCGTGGGCATGGGCGCAATCTTCCACTACATAAAGATTATGCTTTTTGGCAATTTCCATAATCTTATCCATCTCCGCACAATGAGAACCAAGATGAACAGGAATAATAGCTTTGGTGCGTTCGGTAATGGCAGGCTCTATTTTATCTGGGTCAATGCAGAGCGTATCTGGCTTGACATCAACAAAAACAGGAAGGGCATCAATAAAAAGAGCGCAGGAAGCAGTAGCAGTAAAAGTTAGGGCAGGAACAATCACCTCGTCCATCCAGCCAATCCCCAGCGCTTTTAATGCCACCATTAAAGCAGTTGTGCCACTTGCCATTGTCAGGGCGTATTTAGAATCGTGCCTTTGAGCGAATTTCTCGCAAAAGCGCTTGGTGATGGGTTGAGGTGGAGGATATCCTCCCCAGCTGGTATTATGTAGGGCATCTAAAAGAGCCTTCTCTTCGCGCTCATCCCAGTAAGGCCAGCGATAAAGCTCACCTACAACTGCTTTGGGACCACCGTTAATAGCCAGCTTTGCCATCTTACCCCTCCTTTTTATGATTTAATCAATTCTCTTTAAAATATTGGTCTTAATCTCAATATTTCCTTTTTTGAGTTCTTCAATGTATTTTTGAGCTATTTCCTTTTGCTTGGCAATGACTAATTCTCTTCTTATCTGCTCTTTTTCCTCTTCAAACTTGCTTATATCTGCTGGTTTTATATCCTTGAGCTTGAGGACATAAACCTTTCGGTCAAGGTCATAAACATCATCAGGGTAGGGATTTTCTTTATCTAGATTAAAAATGGCATTAGATATTTCCTCAGAATACCCTATACCGGGAATATCTTTTGCCCCTCTTTCAAAAAATCCTGTTTCTTCAAGCTTTGCCCTAGCCTTTCTTGAAGCCCATCTTATGCTCCTGCCTTTTTTCATCTTCTCTAAAAGCGCTCTCATATCCTCTTTGGCTTTTTTAAGCCTAAGCTGGGGAGTAAGTCTGCGGAGAATTTTAGGCAAGCCTTCTTCTAAGGTTGCCTGATGCGGGTCTTTTATCTTTAAAAGCTCAACAATGTAAAGGTCATCTACGCCTGGGATTACCTCGCTTATCTCGCCCTCTTGCATATAAAAAGCTTCTTCCGTGATATCCATACTATCAGGGATTCCTTCTATATCGGGCTCACGCTTTTTAAACCACTCGCTTTCTTTAAGCTCTAAATTGTATTTTTGGGCGCAGGCTTCCATTCCCTGATTCTGACAGACCCGAGCTACCTCTTGAGCAAACTCCTGCGCCAACTGGTGGGCTTTGTTTCTTATAAGTTCTTTTTTCACCTGCTTGCGAACCTCTTTAAAAGGCTTATACTCTGCAGGTTTATAATCTTCTAGTTTCAAAATATGAAAGCCCATCTTGCTCCTGATTGGCTGGCTTATTCCATCAACAGGTAGCCCAAAGATTATCTTGGCAAATTCAGGACGAAGCTCATCTCTACTAAGCCAGCCTAAATCTCCACCGTTTGGTGCACTTTGAGCATCCTGCGAGTATTTTTTTGCTAGCTCAGCAAAATCCGCACCAGATTGAAGCTCATCAAGAATCTGCTGGACTTTTTTCTCTGCCTCTTTAAGCTCTTTTTCCGAGGCGTTTTCTGGAACACGAATAAGAATGTTGCGAATATGAGCCTTTTCAGGCTGAATTAAGTAGCGCTCCTTTGACTTCTCATAGTAATCTTTAAGTTCATCCTTGCTCAGCTTTACCTTCTTCTCAAAATCAGGAATGTGAATCTTGATATAACGAATCTTTCTCGTCTCCGGCCAGTCAAAATCTTTCTTGTGGTTCTCATAGTATTGCTTAATCTCTTCCTTGGTCGGCTCCAGCTTGGAATAGCGCTCATCAGCATCAATGTAAAAATACCGAAGATTAATCTGCTCTTTCGCCTTCTGATAGTATTCTTTGAGCTCTTCATCACTTACGCTTACTGGTGCAACTATCAGGCTTAAAAGCCGATTGATCAAAATCTGGCGACGAACATCCTCACGAAATTGCTCAGGCGTAAGTCCATAACGGGCAATAATAGTATTGAATAGTTGGGGAGAAAACCTGCCTGACTGGTCTTGAAAAATACTATAACTAGCAATCTCTGCATTAACCTCACCTTCGCCTACCTTGATACCAAGTTTTTTGGCTTCTTGAAGAAGTAAGGTTTGCTCTATCATTCGGTCTAAAACCTCTTGCTTGAGCGCATTGGTATCAATATATTCTTCAGGCACCCTCCCATATAACTGACGCAGTTGCTCATACCAGATACGCTTTGCCCGCTGATAGGTCTGATAAAAATCACGAGCACTTATTACCTCGCCATTAACAATGGCTATTGGCTCAACTGATTCTTCTACCGGCTTTTGCCGAAGGAACCTTGTGCCAGAAAGTATGCCAAAGCCACCAAAAAAAGTTACGGCAAGAAAAACATAAAGCACTTTGGCAGTGGTGCTAGTGGAATGCTTTCTTAACCAACTGAGCATACCCATTTTTATTTTCCCCTTTTGGAATTTTTCCTAATCCTAATGCAATCTAGCTAAAAATCAAACTCCTGCTAATTCTGGCAAATAACTGGAGAGCATCTGCTTAACAGGATAAAATTCCTCAAACCTGCTGAGCGCCTGCGAAAGCACCTGATACACTGCTGGCAAAAATTTTAGATATTCGGGCTTTGCTTTTGCCTCTGCCAAAAAATAAAATCTTCCCACCACCTTAAATGAACGATGGACAAGGCAGAGGTTAAAACAGCGCTCATATTGCTCAAAGCTATGAGGCTCCCAACCGAGCTCGCAGGCTCGCTCAAAATAATACCTCACCATCTCTTCAATAAGGCTCAAGCCAAGTATTTGTGAGGTATCTCGGTCATAAAGTAAAGAGGCAAGGTCATAGGGATAGGGCGCCATAAGTGCATCTTGAAAATCAATCACCCTTATCCTTCCCTGATGAATAAGAAGGTTATCTATATGATAGTCTCGGTGAGAAAGTAAATAAGGAGTTGAAACAAGCTCGCTGACTATCTTTTCAAAGCATTCATCAAGTAATTTTAAATCTGAAGAAGTTATTTTAATACCTCTCTTAATTAATGCCCATTCTTTAAAATGCTCCAGCTCCCAGCGCAATAAATCTCTGTCAAACCTGACCTTAAAGCCTATAAAATCAGAAGCAGAAAGGGAGCTGGTTTGAAGATGAATCTTTAAAAGCTCATCAATAGCCAATGTAAGTAGCTCTTTTTTGCGCTCATAATCTGCTTTTATAAGCTCATCTCTAAGAAGGATATCTCCTAAATCTTCAAGATAGATTAGACCTGCCTGTTGATTAGTATAAAAAACCTTTGGAACCGCTATGCCAAGAGCATAGAAATACCTCTGGACATTTAAAAAAGGAAGCTCTTTTAGCTCAACGCTTCCATCTACAACTTCCTCAATCCCTTGCTTGGGATTGAGCTGGGAGAGAACCATAATTACCAAAGATTGCCTAGATGCTTGAGAATCAAATCTTACTCGCAAATATCCACGATTAGATGCACCGCCAGCAATTGCTGAAAGCTCAAAATTATTTGCTACACCTAGGCGAAAAAGGTCTTGGCATATTTCTTTATAAATCTCCTCTGGAGCCCTACCCAGTCTCTTGCAGACCGCTTCCCAACTCAATTTTATTTTTTCTTCTTTTCCTTCTTTTCTTTCTTTTCTACCTTAATGGTGTATTTATCAAGCACACCTGTGTAATAGAGAATTACTACCACTAAGGCGGCAATTAAAGCAAGAATGAGAAGGTCAGTGAGTAGGTCTCCGCCCGGATTAAGCTGGTCAAGCCTTTGGGCAAGCCGGTGAATATCCTCATCGCTTAAAAGAGCAAGCCTTTTTTCAACCTCTTTTGCGCTTAAGCCAAACGCCTTAAGCCTTTCTGAAATTTCTTTACGCTCAAGCACCGCACGGATTTTTGCTAGGTCTTTTTGGCGCTCTGGACTAATGGTCTTTTGTGTGCCATAAACCACTACCGCATCTGTAGGTCTGGGAACAAGGGCAAAAATCCCAAAGCAGAAAAGCACAAGGTAAATTACCTTTTTCAAATTGCCTTTTTCCATCCCTCTCATCAATTTAATCATCTCACCCCTCCTTTGAATTTTATCTTTTGAACCTTCCTGCCATCTTTAATAGCATTTTAAGCCGAAGCGGAAAAGGATTCAAGATGATTTTATCTTCTTTTAAAAACCTGTTAAAAATTCCCATCCCCTGCTTAGCAAATTCTCGCTGAAGCTCAATGATGGCTGAAAGTGAAGTAAAAATCCCAAGAAAAACCTCTCCCAGCCTCTGCTCGCAAAGCCGAATGACCCGATGATAATCCTGACGCCAGTTGCTTACAGAAAGCCCAAATCTTGCCAAATGGTCGGTGGTGGTGAGAAGGTCAATAAAATGACCTTTCCGCACCCTGAAAATCAAGCTGGTATAAATAGGTAAAGAGGAAAGGTCTTTGTGCTCACCAGAAAAAACCACCAAAACAACCAGCTTATCTTCAGGGAGAGCGAGCTTAAAAAGATTGAAAAGCCCTGCATACCTTATATCACGCAGGGGCAGAGGCGGATGGATATAAAACTCCCTGCTCTCAACCATCTGCCGAAATACCTGATACATCTCCAGCAACTGCTCAATATAATTCTGAGAAAGGCTCAGCCGGCGCTGGACAACCTGCATAAATCTCCTCGGAGCGCCTCGCTCAACAAGAAAAATCGTCCCTGCTCCGAAAAGCTCCTCTAGCTTTTCAAGACCGCTCAGGTCTATATGCCTAAGCTTATCAGTGATGAGCCCTTGCTCTGAATCAAGCGCTTTTAAAACCTTTCCTTGCTCGTGGATAACAAAAAGCCGAGCAGGTTTTTTGCGCCCTTTTTCACCTTTTCTTTCATCAAAAGCTCTTCCAGAAAGAAGCTCAAAAAGATGAAGCCAATGGAGGGCGTCAATATCCACTACTTTGATGTTCTCATCAAGCATTTTCTCGCTCCAAAACCCTTACCTGCCAGCCCAAAAGCTCTATCTCAAGCTCATCTGCGCCTGAAAGAACCTTTCCGCTCTCAAGGTCCTTAAATCTACCAGGTGAAGCAAGTTTTATTTTTGCCTGAATAGCCTGCGAGCGAGGATTGGCAACAAAAATCACCTCTCTACCATTGCCCTCGTGGAGCTCAACTTCTGCGCCCGGCGTGAGCATTTTATATCTAGGCTCTGCTCCTGCTAGCTCCAAAAGCCTTCTCATAAGCTCAACTAGAGGCTCTGGCGGGTGCTTTCTTTGCCGTTGGTCAAAATTATGTGGTATCAAAACCAACCTTCCCTTTCCCAGCTGAAAAACCTTTGCCCTCAGCTCGCCTTTGACCTCATCTACAATCTCAAGCCCCTGCTTTAAAATCTCGCAGGGCTCCATCTGTTCATCAAGCTCAGGAAGCTTGGGACCTAAAACCAAAAATCCACCCTGCTCAACATAATCTCTGAGTCTTCTCTGAACCTGTGCATTTAAAAACTCAAAAGTGCAAAGCGCAACCAGCTTATATCTGCGCAGGCTTTCAAGCTCCTGCGTGGTATTGCCGAGATTAAGCCCTGCTCCTGCCCTGTCCAGCGCCCGATATATGGCTTCAAAAAAATTGCGAGCATAAAGCTGAATGGCTTGCTCAAATCCAAACCGCTCCTCTGAGCAGTGAAATTCAGGCGGGGTAAGCTGTGGGCTTAAAAGTGGCAGAGGGTCAAGGATGGTTGTGGCGCACTCCAGACGGTCGTAATCACGGTTTGTGAGAACCAGGCAGGACGCATATTTTTTCAATTCAAAAATCCTGCTTGATTTGAGGAAAGAAACCAGCTTTTTGAAAAATTCAAAATATTCTCTGCGCACCCTTGCATCGTGCGTGATGGGTGAGCCATACCAACGCTCCCGCTCAACCAGCATATAAAAATTCACTCCTTTGATCCCGTGCATCAAAAGATATGGCGTAGTAAAGCGCTGGTCCGAAAGCAAGATGGGCGGATTGAAAATAAAAGCGCCGGAGCTAAATTCAGGCGAGCAAGCAAACCTGCTCAAACCACAAGCAGTCCGTGCTAGCCTTTTTATTCCCTGCCACTGCCTGCGCTGAGGATACATATCCAGCCCCTGAAAATCCAAAAAGCGCTCAAGCTCAGTAAAATTATTTGGGGGATAATCATCAGCCAAAGGATAGTTGCTCATAAAAACAATGTCTTTAATGCCCGCTTCTTCCAAAAGCCCTTTGAGACGCCGAAGAGCATTTTGCATATAAAATTCACGAAACTCCACCCAGTCAAGGAAATAAACCAGCTCCTTTTGGCTCTGGGCAGAAAAAGAGCGAGCAGGTTCAATTTGATCAAAACTAGAGAATTTCTTTCCATAAGCAAAATTGAGCCGAGAAACATCCTTATATTTCTCGCGGAGAAAACTATGCCAGAGACGAATAGCATCAGGGTGATAGTCGTGGTCATAGGGTGAGCTTCGGAAGAAATTGCAAAACTCATTATCAACCTGCACCATCACCACCGAGCCTTCTGGATAAAGATAAGGCTTTAAAACCCCTCCCACTGCTTGATACCACCTTCTCACCTCCTCATAAAAAGCCTCACTCGCATAGCTCGGCACAGGAAACATCTTGGGCGGAACAGGTAGCCAAACCAAATCGCCATCCGCGCTTCTGCTCAGGCATTCTTTGCGCTCAAGAAGCCTGCGAGGATAACCAAAATAAGTAAGCTCCGCATTGATGTGAGGACCAGGTCTTACTAAAATCTTAAATCCTTTTTTTCCTGCAAGCTCAAGAAATCGGGCAAGGTTTTTCTCTTGGCTTTCAAAATCAAATTTTTCCTCTTCTATCTCGTGCACGCTCCAAGGAATGTAAGTCTCAACAAATTCAAAGCCGAGCTCCAAAATAAGGTCAAAGATTTTTTCCCAATATTGACGCTTGCTTCTCCAATATTGAAAAGCTCCGCTTATAAAAGGAACAAGCTCACCATTAATTTTTAAACCAGAGCTTACAATTTCTACGCCCATTTTTTGTTAGTTCAATTCAATCATATCCTTCTTTTCAATAGCAAGCAAGGAAAAATTTTTTAGAATTTAAAATTAGCAGATACTTGCAAAGCGCAGTTAAAAATATAAAAC
>CAZQJX010000066.1:0-13127 GCA_964592965.1 uncultured bacterium | reverse complement strand
CTGCCTTATACTCAGCTGGCAAAGGAACAGTCCGGAATTATGGATACTTATAAAAATGCCCGCTACGGATTTATGATATTTGATAACCATAATTCAGACAGCGACTTTCCAGCAAAGGGTGGAAACCTTGTCTGGAACCTCTGTGAGGGAAGCACTAATAACGCCTACCTGCAGGAAGTTATTGCGGTGAGAGATGAAAACGGTGATAGTGTTATTGGAGATGGCAGTGTTCCTCAATCTACTCTCAATATTTTAGATGACCCGAGCGGTGGAACGCCTATTGCTGGAATGCTAAGAGACGCTTTCACCTATCTTTATAACCATTACTTTGACCCAAGTGAAATAGATGACCCAGAATATGTGCCATACTATCCGCCTTATTCTCATGATACCAATCCGAGTATGTATAATCATTGGGACCCTGACCGGTGGGATATGCAGGATTTTAACGGTCATATCCTGCTCAATGACCCATATTATTACTATCAGTGCAGACGGAATAATATCATTTTCGTTACTGACGGTGGTCAAACTGAAGGAGAGCCCTGTATGGGTGATAGGGATTGCTATTATGAAGTTAGGGATACTCAAACATTGAATCAGGTCTCTGCGGTACAGACCAAATATATTCGCTACTTTGTTGACCCGAGCTCAGTAATAGGCACTTACGAGCAGGGCGATTGGCTTCCGACCAAGGTTTATTTAATAGGTTTTGCCCTTCAGACCGCATCAGGAGCTGATACATTTGCTATGCAGATGCTGGAGAATATGGCAGATGCTTCTGATATTCCTAATGAAATCGGCGACCTTACAGACCCGCTTTATGCTAACTCCGAGCAGGACTTAATCGCAGCTCTTAACTGGATTATGAGTAAAATTTTGGAAGGTAGTTATACTTTATCTCCGCCTGTTTTAAGTCCTAATTATGATTATGGAATTGCGGGATACTTTGAGGTGGTGGCAGAGGACTATTTGTGGAGAGGGCATTTAAAGCTAGCAGAAGCTCCGCCAGATTTAGAGGAGCAGGAAGGCGCAAGCATAACAGTGGAATCCACTTACGATGCTGGAGAAGTTTTGAATACTCGTGACCCAAATACTCGTCAAATCTTTACCAGCATTTATAACGATTCCGATAATAAATGGGAAAAGGTGGATTTTGCCAGCAATAATGCTTCCGTGCTTTATGACTATCTGTTTGCAAATGAGCAGGTGGACCAAGACCTAGATGGCGATGTTGACACAACCGATGCTTCTATCCTGATAGATTTCATTCGCGGAGATGAAAACGCCACCTATCTTGATGCAGACGAGACGCCGAGGACCTGGCGCCTCGGTGCCATTTACCATTCCAAACCGAGAATAGTTATACCACCTATTCCTTATGCATTTCCGAATGATGATACCTATCAGGCATTTGTTCAGCAATATTCAAATCTCCCTCAAATCGCCTATGTAGGAGCACTTGATGGAATGCTTCATGCCTTCTTTGTTGAAGACCCGGATGGAGATGGCGAGCGTCTGCCAATGGAAGAGGCGTTTGCCTACATACCTAATCAACTTCTCTCCAAACTTTATCTGCTCAGGCAGGGTCAGCAGGAGATTTTTGTTGATGGCGACCCAGTTGTGGCTGCAATGAGAACGCATATGGATAATGTGCCAGATGTTGCCTGGTGCGATATGGATGAAGGATGGTGCTGGCGAATACTGCTTTTCTCTGGTTTAAGAGATGGTGGTCCTGTTTACCTCTCTCTGGATGTAACTGATGCATCAACTGTTTTTGGTCAAGCAGGAGATGATGTCACTGTTAGGTGGGAATTTACTGACCCGGATGTGCCATCTGACCCATTTGACTCTATTTTAGGAAATAGCTGGAGCACGCCGAGATTAGCAGAAGTAAATTATCAACCAGAGGGTGAGGAGTTTGGCACCAGAGCAGTAATGGTTTTTGGCGGTGGTAAAGACCCCAACGGCTTTTCAGGAACGCCTAATATGGGTTCTTGGTTATACTTTGTTGATTTGGATACCGGCGAGACTGTTAAAGTTATTCCCGTGCCTTCAATTGGACAAAAATGCGACATAGGTCCGGGTGAGCTGGTCACTCCAGAAACTTATGAAAGTTGTGATAAAAAAGATAAAAATATGAACCAGGTTCCAGGCGATGTATTCTTGGTGGATATAGATAATGATGGTTCACCAGATTGGGGCTATTTCGGAGACTTTGAAGGCAGGGTCTGGAAGATTAACATTCACGACCCAGACCCAGAAAATTGGGGCATCTGCCTGTTCTTTGATACCGGTGATAAAGGCTATGATAATATCCCGCCCTCACCACCAGGATATATTTCCGCTTCCTGCGATGGCGACTTAAACGAATATGGCAAGAGACAGCCCAACTGTGTAAATCCTGACAAACGCAGACCCATTCTTTACAGACCTGAGTTCACTATGGCACCTCACGGCGAAGGATACATTGTCTATGTAGGAACAGGACATGTTGAAGATAAGCTAGAGGCACTTGACCAGACCCGCAGGAACTATGTATTTGCTCTCCTTGACCGTGATGCTATTAATGAATGCACCTATGCAGATATCTGGGTGGGTCGCACCGGTGAGGATTCTGGCTGGCCCATTGAGCTTGAGCCCGGTGAAAAGTTGATTTCCGCTCCTAGAATCTATAAAGGTGTGGTTTACTTCTTAACTTATAATCCTTATGACATCACCAACCCCTGCGCTCCCGGAACCACTTATAAGTGGGGTGTGAATTATGCTACAGGTGAAGGTGCATTAGCTACTAGCTCAGGAATGGTGCGAAGAATTCCTCAGGAAGGGTTCGTAAGTATGAATATAATAGGAAATGTGCTCGTGCAATTTGATGTTACTACCGGAGAGTTCAAGTTTGAACCTCAGCCGAAAGAGAGCTTCCGTGGATTCTACTACTGGTGGGTTAGGTAAGGCTGGTTTTAAAAGAGAATGCGGGCGGAGCTTGAACAAAGGCTCCGCCCGTTATTTTTTATCAATTTTAGCTGAATTTACTATTTTTCTTTCACCACAATTTTAAAAGCCTTTTTTGTATCTGAAAGTCTTATTTCAAGAATCCTCTCCCCACCAAAATATTGATAATTAAGCTTTGAGCTTTGACCAGAATAAAAGTAGTTGACCTCTTTTGGCTCATCTGCCCCATAAATTTTAATCACCAGCTCTCTTTTAACAGGCGAGAAGTTCCCCCTGCCTTCAGATTTTTCCAGCACAAACTCCTCAGCTCGCTTTTGCTGGCAGTAGGTGGTTTTCAGGTATTCGCCTTTTTCATAAGCAAGTGTTTTGCCATCATCTTCATAAAGCTCAAAGCAGGTCTTTTGTGAAGACGGATATACCTGAACAGTAAGCGGAGCCCAGGGTTTTTCGCCTGTATAATTCATAACAGGCGCCAGAGGAATAATTGCTCCTTCTTTGACAAAAATGGGTATGGTGTCCAAAGACACAGGCAAAATAATATCTTTTCCGCCAGCTATTTTTTCACTGCTCTCAAACTTAAACCAACTTCCTTGAGGAAGATAAATCCGCCACTGACTCGCTTTTTCTTTCATCACCGGAGCAACCAAAATCCATTCTCCCCACATAAATTCGCTGGAGATGTTATAAGTTTTTTCATCATCAGGAAATTCCAGGAAAAGTGCCCGCATAACAGGCAAGCCTTTTTCATAAGCAACCCGGAAGTAGCTATATGTATAGGGAAGAAGCCTGTATCTCAGCTCTATGGCTTTTTTGCTTGCTTCGCGAACTTTTCTGCCATAAGAAAATGGGTCTTGAGAGGGATGATAAACAGCAGTATGGGTCCGGCAGAAAGGATAAAACACTCCCTGCTGTAGCCAGCGAATGTAAAGCTCACCGCTCGGCACACCTGTAAATCCACCGATATCCGCTCCAACCATCACCAGCCCGCTTATGCCCATATTTAATAGCATTGCCGGCGTCATTTTTAGCTGGCGCCAGTTAGCAAAATTATCCCCTGTCCATATAGATGAATAGCGCTGAATGCCCGGGTAGCCTGCTCTTGAAATCATAAAAGGTCTTTTTCCTGAAAGATGCCTCTTTAATCCATCATAAGTAGCCTGTGCTTCAAGGAGCGCATAAACATTGTGGATTTTGGCGTGCGGGACAGGATTATCTTTTTCGCCGTGAACCATATCCAGCCAGTTGGGCTTGCCAAAAGGAACCATCAGGCTTCCCAGCCTTATGTCCTTAACCCAGCCAGCAGGTTCATTCATATCATTCCAGATGCCGTCAACACCAGCATCAATCAGGATTTTATGCAAATCTCCCCACCACCTGCGGACTTCAGGACGGAGAAAATCAGGAAAGTAAACATCACCCGGCCACACCCTTGCTTTGAAATATCCACCGTTTTTATCTCGGACAAAATAATCACCCTTAATCCCCTGCTCATAGACAAAATATCCGGGCTCAATTTTTACTCCTGGGTCAATAATAGCGATGGTTTTAAATCCCATAGCTTCCAGCTCATCTAAAAGTTTTTTTGGCTCAGGAAATCGCTGGGGGTGAAATGTGAAAACTTTGTAGTTATCAAGGTAGTGAATATCAAGGTAGATGCAATCGCAGGGGATTTGGTATTTTCTGAATTTATTGGCAATTCTGCGCACCTTATGCTCGTTGCGATAACTATACCTGCACTGATGATACCCAATTGCCCAGAGCGGTGGAATTGGGTATCTTCCCACCAAAGACGAGTAGCGTTCAATAACCTTTTTTGGCTCGGGTCCATAGATGAAATAATAATTCACCTCTCCACCGTCTGCTTTATATACAAGTCGCTCGGACCTGCTCGCTCCAACATCAAACACTGAGCGGTAGGTATTATCATAAAAGATGCCATAAGAAGCGCCTGATTTAAGTACCAGATAAAACGGATGAGATTGATAAATAGGGTCTGTATGAGTGTTATATATCTGGTCAGTGTTCCACATAATCATTTTTTCGCCCTTTTTATCAAAGGGACCGGTTTTTTCACCAAATCCATAATAATGCTCGCCATCAAGAATTTTGCGAATGATTTTGGGCTTATGACTCTCAAAGAATATCCCGCCTTCTTCAGGCTCTGCCATTAATAATCTTCCAGAGATTTCATAAACAGAGATAGCTCCATTTTGCTTGGATATTTTTCCTTTTATAAGCCCGGTCTGGAAGATAAGCTCAGAGTGGCTCTCTTTTATTTTGATGGGCTTTTGCCGGGGAGCTTTTTCCCAAATGGCAAAGGACTCATCTGGCTCAAATGCATCTTTATCAGTTGCTCTTACTCTGATTATCGCATCTGTTAACTTACTGATTTTCATCAGACCGTGCTCAAACCTGAGCATCACTCCGTCATTTTGCTTTTGCATATCAATGAATTTTCCTAAAGAAGATGAGCTTGCAGAAAAAGAGAGCAAAAGTCCAAAAGCTAAAAGCAAAATGAGCAGAGATTTTTTCAGCTTCATTTCCCACCTCCTTTTAAATTCTTTTTCTTTTCCTGTTCTATTCGCCACCTTATCTGCCTGAGAACTCCCCGAATCATTTTTACCTCTCTTGGTGAAAGCATAGCCCGATTAAACAGGGCACGAAAGCTTAAAAGCATTCTTCTCGGGTCGCCCGGTTCAATGAATTTAATCTCGCAGAGCACCTCTTCAAGATGATTATACATTCTTTCCAGCTCCTCAGCACTTGCCAGCCTGCGCTCGCTCTCTTTGGGCAGGCGAAGGGCAGAGTTTATCTCCCATAAAACAATAGCAACCGCATGGCTTAAACTCAAAGATTCATATTCGGTTCCGGGATGGATTCCCACCACCCACTGGCAATATTTTATATCCTCGTTGGTCAAGCCCACATCTTCTGAGCCAAAGAGGATGGCAACTTTGTTCACATTAAGCACAGGCACAACCAGCTCTGCCATCTTCTCAGCGCTGATTATGTTCTTTCGCTTGACCCCGTGCCGTCTGCTCGTGCCGATTACAAGACCGCAATCGCAAATAGCAGGGAAAAGCTCATCATAAATCTGAGCTCGGTCAAGAACATCACCAGCAATAACCGCTCGCTGGTATGCTTCTTTGTTAAGCTCTGCTCTTGGTCTGACCAGCCTAAGGTCTTCAAATCCCAGATTCTTCATAATTCTTGCCACCAGACCAAGATTACCGCTGAACTTGGTCTCCACCAAAACCACGCGGACATTTTCCAGAGGCTTGAGGAACTGTGCTTTTTTAGCTCCTGCCAAAGCATTGATAAGATATATATGATTTTTTTATGAATAGCAAGAAAGATAATAAAGATATTTTTCTGTTTTTATGCTCTTTGTTTTTTAAAAAGCTTTTTGAGAAATTTTCTGAATAACAGCTTCTTTTTCAGCGCAATTTTAAGCAGGGGTTTGATAGTTAGCGGTCAAGGGAGCGGAGTAGGTCCATTGTTTCTGGCATAGGCTGGCAGGGGGTTTTTTCGCTGGGA
The DNA here is from genome assembly GCA_964592965.1 of uncultured bacterium. GTDB lineage: Bacteria > RBG-13-61-14 > RBG-13-61-14 > RBG-13-61-14 > DRUE01 > CAZKMM01. Next base: position 6,638 of record CAZQJX010000066.1, on the reverse strand, counting down.
GCGGTTCCAGCAATAAAAGCCTCCATAACCACATCCTCACTGCAGGAGCTGGCAAGCAAGCCTGTTTTTTGGTCTATAAGGGCGAATTCAATTCCATCAGGAACAGGAAAGTCCAGAACAGGCTGGGACTTAAGAGCGTTTTTCATAAAGCTTATCCAGATAGGTAGCGCTGCTTTTGCTCCAGATTCATACTCGCCCAGAGAGCGTGTGTAGTTATCAAACCCCACCCATACCCCGCAGATAAGCGTTGGCGAATAGCCAATGAACCAGGCATCACGAAACTCATTGGTGGTGCCTGTTTTTCCTGCCAGCGGTCTTCCTATTACTTTTGCCCGCCAGCCAGTTCCCCGCTGAATAACTCCTTTTAACAAATTAGTCATAAGATAGGCAATTTGAGGGCTAAGAACCTCCTTGCCCTCCACTGGATGATTTAATCCTGCAATGGAAGGAATTTTCCCTTCCTTTAACTCCTTTAAGTATTCCTCAAAAGTTGGCTCTCCTATTTCTTTGGGATTAAGCGGTTTGGAGATTTTTACCTCTTCTTCCTGAGCGGTTTCTCCTTGTTGCTGGGTTAAATCCATTTCTTTAATCTCTTGGCCAGGTTGTTCCCCAGAAGCCTGCCAGTGATGATACTCTAAGAGATTGCCGTCTCGGTCATAAATGCGACGGACAAGATACGGCTCAACAAGATATCCGCCAGAAGCAAAAACATTATATGCCCGAGCAAGTTCCAAAAGATAAACCGGGCTTGAGCCAAGTGCCAAAGATAAGTCATTTGCCAGCTCGCTTTTAATGCCCAGCGTGCGGGCAAATTTGTGAACATAATCAATTCCTATATCATCAAGGATTTTTACAGAGATGGTGTTGATGGAATGCTCCAGCGCCCTACGGAAAGTTTTTGGTCCCTGAAATCTCCCTCCGTAGTTCTCAGGTCGCCAAGTTCTTTCTTCTTCACCTTCTTCTGTTTTCACTACATAATCAAAAATAATAGGTGTGTCATAAATTATGGTAGCGGGAGTGTAGCCTTTGGTGGGATGAGCAAGAGCAGATGCGTAAATAATGGGCTTAAAAGCTGAGCCGGGCTGTCGCTGTGATTGAAGCGGGCGAATAAGCTGGCTTTCTTTAAAATCATATCCGCCAACCAGTGCCTTTATTTCACCAGTTCTGACCGAGAAAGCTACAAGCCCTGCCTGAACAAGAGGCTTTTGCTCCAGCTGAAATTTATATTCTGTGCCCTTTTTGCTCTCTTTTTTCCCAATCACACTCACCCAGACAACATCTCCCTGGTGGAATACTTTATCAAGAGGTTTTTTCTTCTCCTTTGGCTTTGCAAGCGCCCACTGGCAGTCTTCTTCATAAAGCCAGCCCCAGCTCTTGCCGACCGCAATTTTTAATCTTTTTTTCTTTTTGTCTATCTTAACAATCAGACCTTTATACCATTCATTGCCATCAAGTGGAGTGGGTCTTTTGATTTCCTGAAGAGGATTAAAGCCTTGAGTTAAAAGCCTATATTTCCAGCGACTCATTAGTTTGGCTTCTTGCTCGTTTAAGAATTCCAGCCATTTGTCTTTTTTTATTTTTTGAATAGGACCACGATATCCCTGGCGATGGTCAAGCCCGTTCGCACCAGCTAACCCCAACTTAACCGCTTGAGTGGCATAGCGCTGAAGGTCTGTATTCATTGTGGTGAAAACCTTAAGCCCATCGGTTAAAACCTTTTCTTTGCCGTATTTTTTAACTAGATACCGTCTTACCGCTTCAATAAAATAAGCGCTATCCTGCCAGTAAGGATTGGTTTTTAGCTTGATGAAAATTGGCTCCTGTTCCGCCAGCTTTGCCTCCTCTTTGGTAATCATTTCTTCTTCAACCATTCTTCTGAGAACCAGCTTTTGCCTGCGCTTGGCTCGGTCAAAATGATAAATAGGTGAATAAAGCGCAGGGGAGCGGGGAAGAGTGGCAAGAAGAGCAGCTTCAGCAAGTGTAAGCTGGTTAACAGATTTGCCAAAGTAGCGCTCAGAAGCAGCTTCCACACCATAGGAATTATGACCAAGATAAATCTGAGTAAGATATAACCAGAGAATTTCGTCTTTGGAAAGATATTTATCCATTCTCCAGGCTAAAATCATTTCTTTGATTTTTCTGGTAAGGACTTTTTTTCTGCTCAAAAAGAATGTTCGGGCAAGTTGCATTGTTATGGTGCTGGCTCCCTGCTCAAATCTTCCCACCTTTATGTCGTGCCAGAGCGCTCCAAGAAGACGATAAAAATCCAGCCCCTCGTGCTCGTAAAAGCGGGCGTCTTCTATGGCTAAAAAAGCGTTCTTCACATAAGGAGGGATTTTTTCCAGAGGAACAACCTTGCGGTATTCTTCGGCAAATTCCGCAATTAGGGTGCCATCATCCGAGTATATTTCGGTGATGATTTTTGGTCGGTAATCTTTGAGTGAATATATCTGTGGTAGGTCTCGGCTGAAATACCAGTAAAGACCTGCAAGAGCAAGAGAAAGAAGCACAAAAATACCCAGAGCAAGTATTCCCAGAATTTTAAAAAGCTTTTTCCATCTGGGCTTTTTTCCTTGCTGCTTTTCCTTCCTTGAAGATTTAAAAATCTTTGAAAAAAACTTCATTTCCAAATCCGATTATAAAGCCTGCATTTTTGCTTTTCAAACTTTTAGGAGTGATGTTCAGCACATTTTGTTTCAGCTTTTAAAAGCAGTTTAAAAATCCAGCTGGTTTGGTGTTTACAGTTTTTATGAAGAAAAGTTTTCATCTCCGCTCATCTTGTATTAAAAGATTAACAGGTTGCACTAAATTATTCAAAACTGAAACAAAATTCCTTTTATTTTGATGATATTGGCATAATCAGGTAGTATATTTGCCAAATAAAAGTTTTCAATTAAGAAAATAATGTTAGTAAAGAATTTTTTGAGTGGTTTTAAAATGTAGCTTTGCGATTTGGCGGAGCTTTTCTTCTCCATATTTTTCTATGAATTTCTTTCCCACATCAAGAACCGCACTGCTGGCTCCTCGTGGCAATTCCATTTTGTATTTTTTTGAAAGCTTTTCCAGTTGATTGATGAACTCTGCCCGAGCAACAATGCTTGCGCCTGCTACTGCTAGGTCTCTTTCAGCTCTGGGAAGCTGAATAAGTTTAACTTTTTTGCCCTTTTTCATAAGGGCTTTTTTGAGAAAGCCTTCATTTGCAAACCGGTCTGATATTACCAGCGAAACAGAATTTTTCTCTAAAAGATTTTCTATCACCCGAGAATGTCCCCAAGCTAAAATGCGGTTGAGATTTTTCATCTTTTCATACAGCTGATTATATTTTTGAGGAGTGATTATTACTTTGGAGCAAGGAAAAGAATTTTCCAGCTTTTGAGCAATTTCCCTCACTGTGCTTTCTGCCATACCTTTGCAATCCCTTACTCCTAGCCGAATTAACTGCCACTCGCTATCTGGCAGAACCACCAGCCCAGCGATGACCAGCGGACCAAAATAATCTCCCTTGCCTGCTTCGTCCACACCGATTCTCGGCTGAGAAGTTTTCTCCAGGCTGGTCTCAATCCATCCCCGAAGATAGAGCTCCTCTGCCAGGTCAGAAGCCCCCTTTCCCTGAAGAAGAAGCCTGCCCGAAGTGTACCAGTTAATCACTGCATCTTCAAAACAGGCACGATACCCAAAAGAGGTTTTTTCTATCAAGGCGCCCTGCTGGCAAAGGAATTCTTTAAGCTTTTTCCATTTTTCTTTATCAAAGGCGAAGCTAAGATTTGTGGTTTGGCTCACTTTTAGTAAGGGAAGTCTTCGGGAAGAAAATCTTTTTCTCTGTGGACGAGGATTTTATGGCACCCGGGGCAGGTCCAGACCGTCTCTCCCATCATCACCTCAATATACATCTGGGAAGGGATTCTTCTAAAGCAGGATTGGCACACTTCATCAATCACTCTTGTAAGTGCGGGATTGCCGAATTTCTCCTGAATGAGAGTGTAAGTTTCATAAGCATCAGAATTTAGTTGAGAGACAATTTCTTGGCGCTGTTTTTCAAAATCAGGAAGTAGCTCTCTGGCTTTTTTTAGTTTTTCTTCCAGCTCCTTTTTTTTCTGCTCTATCTCTCGCTCCTCTTGTTCAAGCTGTTTTTGAGCTTCTTTGAGTTTAACCTCTTCTTCATCGATCTGGTCGTAAAGTATTAGAAGTTCGGTTTCCAGCTGGGAATTTTTTTCCTTTTGCTCCTCAATTTCTTTTAAAGTTGCTTCATATTCTTTGTTGGTTTTGACTGAATAAAGTCTGGCATTGCATTTTTTGATGTGCTCTTCCCCTTGTTTTAGGTCAAGCTCTTTTTTCATTTTGAGTTTTATCATATCTTCTAGCTTTTGCTTTTCGTTTTGATAGCGCTGTTTTGCCTGTTGCTTTTCTTGGTCAAGCTCCTTTTGCAGGTTATCATAGTTTTCAATGAACTGTTTGATTCTGGAAAGCTTTAAGTCCACTTCTTGCAACTGTTCCAGCACTTCTAAGAGCTTTGCCACTTTACTATCCCCCTATAAAAATAATAAAAAAGGCACCAAAGCGGTGCCTTTAAAAAAATATATTTAAATCTTTTGCCTGTTTTTATCATTTTGATTTAATGAATGGGCCCGCCAGGACTCGAACCTGGGACCTACCGGTTATGAGCCGGCAGCTCTACCACCTGAGCTACGGGCCCAGCCTGCTTAATATTATAATCAAAATTTTTATAAGCTCAATGTTCAATAAACACTCGGAGCTTACGAGCACGACTTATATGACGGAGTTTTCGTAGCGCCTTTGCCTCAATCTGCCTGATTCTCTCACGGGTGACATCAAAGTCCTGGCCAACCTCTTCCAGAGTATGGTCGGATTTTTCTCCAATGCCAAAGCGTAGCCTGAGCACCCGCTCCTCACGAGGAGTGAGCGTGCTTAAAACCTCTCTTGTTTGCTTCTCCAAATCCTGCTTAATAACCACATCCAGCGGACCGGGAATGCTATCGTCTTTAATCAGGTCGCCCAGTCTGCTGTCTTCTTCTTCTCCAATCTGCATTTCAAGGCTTACAGGTTCTTTGGCGATCTTCAAAACCTTGCGAACCTTTTCAACAGGCAATTCCATCTGCTCAGCAATCTCCTCAGGAGTTGGCTCCCTGCCAAGCTTCTGGAAAAGATACCTAGAGGTGCGAATGAGCTTGTTGATGGTCTCTATCATATGCACGGGAATACGAATGGTGCGTGCCTGGTCTGCGATTGCCCGTGTAATTGCCTGACGAATCCACCAGGTCGCATAAGTGGAGAATTTATAACCACGCTGATACTCAAACTTTTCTACCGCCTTCATCAATCCGATATTTCCTTCCTGAATTAAATCCGAAAAATGAAGCCCACGATTGGTATATTTTTTGGCAATGTTCACCACCAGACGAAGATTTGCCTGAATGAGCTCGCTCTTTGCCTTTTGCATCTCTGCCTCGTTCACCTCTATCTCCACTAAAACCCGCCTCAGCTCAGAAAGCGGAAGCTGTGCCTCTTCCTCTACCCTGCGAATATCTTTTTTAGCACGATTTAACCTGCGCTTGATTTCAAGAAGCTCCTCAAAGCTCTTTCCCAGCTTGTCTTCAACCAACCTTCTGCTTCTGGCATTCTCTTTGGCTTTGGATATAAGCCGGTTGAACTCTCCCTCGCTCACGCCAAGGTCCTTTTCTATATCTTTGATTTTCTTCTCCGCACCATTAGCCTTTGCCACCAGCTCACGAATATGATTGATCATCTGTGTTCTTTGCTTTTCGCTGAGATTGATTTCCTTAATCAGTTTGACCAGCTCGTCCTTGCGTTTTTTAACTTTTTGCTCAAGCTTTTTCCTCTCCTGAGCTTTTATGCGCTTTTTCCTTAAAGCTTTTTCGTCTTCACGAAGATGAGAATTAATGCGGGCAATCTTCTTGATTATCTTCTCCAGCTCCTTCTTGCTCTGACCCGGCTCTAGCTCAAACTCATCTCCAGAGCGCTCCATAATCTCCTCAAAATCCTCTGGGTCTAGCTCGCCCGCTTCAACCTGCTCTTCCAGCTTAAATTTTTCTCCCCATTGAATAATCTCCTGAATGGTAAACGGACAGCTGACCAGAGCCCGATACAGCTTTTTGCGCGCTTCCTCTATACGCTTGGCTATCTCAACCTCTCCCTGACGGTCTAAAAGCTGATAGCTCCCCATCTCCTTCAAATACATACGAACAGGGTCTATATCTGGTGAGCCAACCTCCATTCCCACTGGAGTGTCATCTTTTTCTTCCTCTATATCTGCCAGCTCCTCTTCCAGCTCTGCCTGCGGTGGCTCAGATACCACCTTGATGTCCATCTCGCCAAATACATCAATTAAATCATCTATTTGGTCAGAGTTGAGCATATCCTCTGGCAGATAATCTGTAAGGTCATCATAGGTTATATACCCCTGACGCTTTCCCAGCTTGAAGATTTCGTTCAGCCCGTCCAGTTTCTTCTTTCTCGGCATCGCTAGTTCCTCCCACGAGTTTATCTTAAGCCTGCTGGGCTTTACTGTGTAGGCGCTTCATCTCAATTAGCCTGGATTTTTGCTCAAGTAGCTCCATAAGGAGCTTTTGGTCACCTTCCAGGGAAGCTTTTTGCATTTT
>CAZQJX010000065.1:0-13347 GCA_964592965.1 uncultured bacterium | reverse complement strand
AAGTTGCCATTGACCTTATGGCAAATTTAATGAAAGAGCTCAAGCCAATGTGCCAAGGCTTCCACATTATGGCAATGGGCTGGGAAAAATATGTGCCTGAGCTCCTAGAAAAGGCAGGATTGGTTTAAGATAAAGTTAATTTTGTTTTTCAATTCTGCTCAGCCTATATTAAAAATCTTCCCTGGTCAGGGATGAGGAGCAAAAAGGAGCTTAACTTATAATATTTCATTTTTCGCTTCCGGGGTGTTCCGAATCCCTTCCAGCGAGCTCCAGCCTATCTTTACCCGCCCGAGCAGAAAACAATATTGACTTATCCTTGCTTGCGAATTGAAAAGAAATTTTTATCAACCCAGAAATTTTTTAAGAAAACCCGCTAAATCCTCCAATTAAACCTCTGATACAATTCCTCCAGCCTCTGCAGAACCTTTTGATGCTCATAAGGAACACCCTCTAAAACCAAAAAGCTCCCTATACCTCTGCCCAAAAGCCTTCCCGAAGCACTAAAAAGCTCAGACTCCGCGACCGCTATCTTCTTCCCCAGCCGAACAATCTTCCCAACCGCCTCCATATCCTCACCTCGAGCCGGCTCCAAAAGATAAGTATGAAGCTCGCTGGTCGCAACCCAAAAACCCGGATACCTACCCGCTACTGTAAACCATCCCGCATTATCCAGAAGCGTGGCATAAATCCCCCCGTGTACATCTCCAAGAGTGTGACAAAGCCGGGGATGAAAAGCCAACTTAAAATGCGCCCTCGCTTCCGCATCAAAACTTATCTCTATCTGAAGAAGCTTCATTAAAGGCGCACTTCGGAACATCCTGCATAACTCCTCTAGCCAGTCGCGGTCAATTCTCTGCTCCATTTTCTTCCCTCCCTAACCAAATCTTTTAATTAGCTAGCAGATTTTTCCCCTCCGGTCAATTTCAAAAATAAATTATTTAAAAAACTTAAATAAAATTTTGATAAAAAAATAAAATGAAAATAGCCCAAAATTTTTCTTGACAAACCCAATATCTTGTATATAAAATCTATAAAACCCAAAATGATTTGCCCAAACTGCCAAGAAGAATATAAATTTATCAGATTTAAAATTGACCCAGAAACTTTAAATATTTTTGTCTGCTTTAAGTGTGAGTGTGAGACAGAGCTTGTTCTTCCCGAACAAGACTGTAAGGCACTCGGTCTTTTTGACCAAGAGATAAAATCTGCCTTAAGGCATCTTCGGCTTTTTATCTTTCGTATCCTTCGTGACCGAGAGCAGAGTCCTGTTCAGGTTTATCTTAAAGCTTTGGAGGCGCATCGCTGGTCTCTTATCAAGTATCTTGAGGAGGTTTCTGAGAGATTTCAGTATCTTCGCTGATTTCCTTTTCGGAACCTCTTTTTTCCTAATTAGTCTTATTTTATTAAGGATTTTTGCTTTCCCTGTCAGGTTCTTTATAATTGGTAAAGCTTGGGAGGTGATTCGGGATTGAGGCGTATAATTGCTATTTTGGGGTTTGTTTTGAGTTTTTCTCTTTGGGCACAAAGCAATCTTTCTCCCCCTTCACTAGGCTCTTCTTTGCCGGGCTCAAATCAAGGGCAGGAAAAGAGCGCTCAGGCTCAGGAGAACATAGGCAATCTTCCCCAAATAAAACTTAGCTCTAAGATAAGTCCAAAAGAGATTTATCAAAATGAGGTTTTTGATTACATAGTTGAGCTCAGCTGGAAGCAGGGGGCGGGTATTTGTCCGCTGGAATTCAATGTGCCGACACCGCCACAAGCAGAGGGAATAAAGGCAATAGGTGCTGAGATTGAAACCGAAGATATGATTGAAAAGCAGGATAAATTTGCCAAAAGGATTTATCGGTTCAAGTTCCTTGCAGAAAAGCAGGGAAGGATAATTTTAAGCCCAGCAGATTTTGAATATAGATGTCTTGGGAGTGGCTCTTGGCAAAAGCTTTCTTCTCCAGCTTTGCCTGTAGAGATTTTACCAGCGAGATTTAAGTTTTCAGAATTTGCACGGAGCTGGAAATTTCGCCTTTTGTTAGTAGTGATTTTTGCTTTTGGTTTGGGTGGTTGGATGGTGGTCTATTTTCGCAAGAGGTCAAAGCCTGCACCTGTTCCTGAGCCAGTTGAGCTGAGTCCAGAGGAGCGGGCAAAAAATCGCTTAAAAGAAGCAGACCAATTCCGCATTGCTGGAAGATATGCTGATTATCTCATTGGTTTAGAGCTTACTTTAAGGGAGTATTTTGAGACGAAGTTTTCTTTGAAAAGACCTTCTCGTGAGAGGATACTTTCTGAGGTAAAGAAGCATTTTTCAGCGGATTTAGCAGAGCCTTTGGAGCGTTTTTTTCATTTGTCTGACCGTGTGAAATTTGCTGGTTATGAACCTACGAGTTCTGAGCTTGATTCTGCGTATCAGGTAGTCTTTCGTATTATTGAGATAGGAAAAGGAAAGGAGACTGGGGGTGAAAAATGAGTGAAATAGAGCGAATTCAGGAGCTGGTAGAGGAAAAAAGCCAGTTTGTTGATAAGCTTTTAGGAGAAGTGGGAAAGGTTATTGTGGGGCAGAAGCGGATGCTGGAGCGGATTTTAATTGGGCTTTTGTGCAAAGGTCATATCCTTCTTGAGGGTGTGCCTGGTCTGGCAAAAACTCTTACCATTCGCACCTTTTGTGATTGCATTCAGGTAAAGTTTCAGCGGATTCAATTCACGCCAGACCTTCTTCCTGCAGACATTATTGGCACACTCATTTATGACCAACGCACAGGCAATTTTATTCCTAAAAAAGGACCGATTTTTGCCAATTTGATACTGGCAGATGAGATTAACCGAGCACCTGCCAAGGTTCAAAGCGCGCTTTTAGAAGCGATGCAGGAAAGGCAGGTGACCATTGGTGATGAAACTTATTCATTAGAGGAGCCTTTTTTGGTTTTAGCCACTCAGAATCCGATTGAGCAGGAAGGAACATATCCTTTGCCAGAGGCGCAGGTTGACAGGTTTATGCTCAAGGTTTTGGTGGGCTATCCTCGCAAAGAGGAGGAGCTGGAGATAATGGAGCGGATGTGCGCAAAAGACCTACCTCAAGCAAATCCAGTGATAAGTGCAGATGAGCTTCTTTCTGCTCGTGAGATAGTTTATCAGATTTACATTGACCCAAAGATTAAGGACTACATTTTAAACATAGTTTTTGCCAGCAGATATCCATCAGATTATGGTCTTGGTGAGCTTGATGGGTTGATTGCTTGGGGAGCAAGCCCTCGTGCCAGCATATATTTGAATTTAGCGAGCAGAGCTTATGCTTTTTTGCGTCATCGTGGGTATGTGACTCCAGAGGATGTTAAGGCAATTGCGCCTGATGTTCTTAGGCATCGTATTCTTTTGAGCTATGAGGCAGAGGCGGAGGAGATAACCAGTGATGAAATCATCAGAAGGATACTTGAGCGCATTGAAGTCCCCTGAGCCAGAGCTAAGTAGGGAACAGCTCAGGGAGCTACTTCGCCGAGTTAGGCGGATAGAGATAACCACTCGCAAAGCGGTCAATGAGGTTTTTGCAGGAGAGTATCACAGTGTTTTTAAAGGTAGGGGAATAGAGTTTTTAGAGGTAAGGGAATATTACCCTGGCGATGAAGTAAGGACCATTGACTGGAATGTTACTGCTCGTTTTGGCTCTCCTTATGTCAAGGTATTTGCTGAGGAGCGAGAGCTGACCGTAATAATTATGGTTGATGCTTCCAGCTCGCTCAAATTTGGCACAGTGGATAAAGTAAAATCAGAGCTTTGTGCAGAGCTAGCTGCTTTATTTGCTTTTTCTGCCATACAGAATAATGACCGAGTTGGGCTGGTTATTTTCACTGACCGAATTGAAAGATATATTCCGCCGAGAAAAGGCTTAAAAGCAGGTCTTCGTTTAATTCGTGAAATTCTCGGATTTGTTCCTGAAAGAAAAGCTACGGATATTGCTCTGGCACTGGATTTTCTTTTTCGTGTTCAGAAGCGCAAGGCAGTGGTGTTTTTGCTCAGTGATTTTCTGGCTCAGGATTATGAGGAGAAGCTCAAGGTGGCAAGCAGGCGATATGATTTAGTGGCAGTGGTTTTAAACGACCCAAGAGAGCGAGAAATACCAGCAATGGGCTTGGTTGAGCTGGAAGATGCAGAGAGTGGAGAGACACTTTTGGTAGATACTTCAGACCCAAAGGTGCGGGAATTTTTTGCACAGAGGTTTAAAGAAAGAAGAGATAGGCAGAGCGAGATTTTTCAAAAAGCTCAGGCAGATGCCGTTCAAATTTACTCAGGAGAAAATTACGAGCCTGTCCTCATTCGCTTTTTTCGCACCCGAGCAAGGAGAAGTGCAAGATGAGCAGGAGCTGGAAAATCTTGATTTGCTTAAATACTGGGCTTTTAATTTTAGGTTTTGGCTTGATTTTCTGGCTGGAAAGCAGAGCAAACAAAGAGCAAGAAAGTATATGCGAGCGACTGATAGAGCTTTCAGCTATTTATTCATCACATCAATTTTGGGCTAAAGCGGTTGATGCTTTGAAAAAAGCGAGCCAGCTCTGCCCAAAGGAAAAATCAATTTTGCTTTCGCTTCGGGCAGGAGATATATGCTCAGATAAACTCTCTGACCAGCAGTGTGTGGTTGATAGTTATTTTTATGCACAGGCACTGGGTAAAGATTTTTCTACTGACCCTGAGCGTGCAAGCAAATTAGTTAAGGCACTTAAAGAGCTAGGAAAAGAAAAAGAAGCAAAGGCTTTGCTTGATGACCTTACCGCACTGGTTCCCACTGAAGAAAGTGGCTCAACCGTGATTGCTCTTATTGGTGAGCGCAGGTTAACTTTGGCTCAGCTTAAAAAGGAGCTTGAGCTTGAACCAAAAGAGGTTCAAAAAAGTTTTCAAGGGAGTGATGGCTTAAAAAGATATTTTGAGCAGTGGCTTTTTACCAAACTTCTTGCTCGTTCTGCTCTTAAAGAAGGGCTTTTAGATGAAAAAGCAAAAAAGATGCTGGAAAGACAAAAGGAAAAGTTTTTAGCTCAGCTTTATTTTAATAAAAAGATAGCCAAGCAGGTAAAGATAAATGCCAGTGAGCTTAAAAATTATTATGAAAAGCATAAGAGCGAGTTTAAAAATGCTTCTGGTGAAATTCTTGGCTTTGAGCAAGCAAAGCCAGAGATTGAAAAGACGCTTAGGAAAGAAAAAATCAACCAATTAGCAAAAGAATGGCTTCAAAACCAGTTAGAAAAGAACAATATTAAAATCTATGAAAAAGCCTTTAAAAATTCTGATTAGCTTTTTGCTCGCCATTTTGATTTGCGGTGCCAAAAAAGATAATCAAAGCAAAGCTATTCTAACACCAGCACCGCAATCAGGTGGCAGTATAAATAATGAACCTGTTTTTTTCACAGGTAAGGCTCGGATAAAGGCTAGTGTAGATAAAATGATAATCACAGTTGGTGAATTAATTAATTATGAAATGGAGGTTTGGGTTCCAAAAGGATATGCGGTGGCAATTCCCCCGCCTGGTGCTCAACTGGGAGAGTTTATGATTAGGAACTATCAAATTCCCAAGCCTGCCAAAAAAGGTGATATGCTCAAGCAGGAGTTTAAATTTAAAATCACTGCCTATACAACAGGAGATTTAGTAATTCCGCCTGTTCCTGTGCTGATAGAAAAAGATGGCAAACTCGTAGCTGAAATTCTCACTCAGGAGATTAAAATCAGAATAGCTCCTATAACCCGTCCAGATGAGCTGGAAATTAAAGATATAAAGCCACCTTTAGCACTTCCTTTTAATTATCTACCTTGGCTTTTAGGAATAGGGGGATTTCTGGGATTGGTGGGGATAGGTCTGGGAGTGGCTTTTGCTGTTTCCCGCTTAAAAAGAAAGCCAATGGAATTCCCTGAGGAACTTCCTCCACCTTATGAGCTGGCATTAAAAGAACTAGATGAGCTTGAACAAAGCGGTCTTTTAGAAAAAGGAGAAATAGATGCTTACTATACCAAACTGAGTGAAATAATTAGAAAATATATTGGACTAAGATTTCAATTCTACTCTTTAGAATGTACCACTACTGAAATTCTTGAAGAACTAAAAGCTTCATTTATTGAACATATGGTCTATAAATTGGTGCAAGAATTTTTACAAGAGACTGACTTGGTTAAATTTGCTCGTTATGTTCCATCTGCCAGTGAGCAAAAAGAGATAATGCGCAAAGCCCGAAAAATAGTGGAGTTGACGCACGAGGAGGAAGAAAAAGAGATAAAAAAGGTGGCAAGTAGCAATGTTTAGGTTTGCACAACCATACCTGTTAATTTTTATTTTGATAGGTCCGCTTATGCTCTATTTTTTTTACCACCTTCGCCCTAAAAACGCCCGTCTTAAATTTTCTGACCTTTCTTATTTGAGAACGCTTCCCAAGACCATCAGAGTTAAACTTGCGGATTTACCAATTTGGCTTTTGGCAGGTGCACTTATGATTTTTTCTGTCGCACTTGCCCGTCCACAAGCTGGTGAGAAAGTAGAAGAGGTTAGCGGTGAAGGAATTGACATAATGGTTGCCCTTGATACCTCTTGGTCAATGCGCAATCGTGATTTTGAGCCTAAAAATCGCTTGGAAGTTGCCAAAAAGGTTGTAAAGGATTTTATCTTAAAACGACCTTATGACCGCATAGGTTTGGTGGTTTTTAGTGCTTTAGCATTTACACACTGTCCTCTCACTACAGACCATCAGGTGCTTTTGAATTTTGTGGATAGAGTGAGCTTTTGCCGAAAAGAACACGATGGCACTGCTATTGGTAATGCCATTGCAGTTGCAGTAGATAGACTTAAGGATTCAAAGGCAAAAAGCAAAGTTATTGTTCTTGTAACTGATGGTGAGAATAATCGGGGAATAGACCCGCTTCAAGGAGCAGAAATAGCCAAGGCTTTTGGAATTAAGGTTTATCCTATTGGTATTTATAATCCTGCTGGATTTCTTCAACCCATTGATGACCTCATCTTCGGAACCAGATATGTGGTAAAAATGCCACGAGTAGATGAAGATATGATGAAAAAAATTGCCCAAATCACTGGTGGTAAATATTTCCGAGCAACTGACCCGCAGGCGCTGGAAAATATTTTTGCTGAGATCAACAAATTAGAGAAAAGCAAGATTCAGGTAAAAAGATACTATCGTTATTCAGAAAAGTTCCAGCCCTGGGTTATTCTGGGGCTGACAATGATTTTGTTTGGGATTATTCTCTCAGAAACTTGGCTTCGGAGATTGCCCTGATGCGACTGGCAAGCCCAGAATATCTTTATCTTTTAATTATACCGTTGCTTTTGGTCTTCGGCTGGCTGGTTGCGGATAGAATGCGTATTCGTGCCCTTTCTCGGTTTGGAAATATCCAGTTGATAAAAAAGACCGCTCTTTTATTTAATCCCAAAGCACGCTGGCAAAAACGATTGTTGATTTTAGCTGGTATTATTCTGGTGATTTTTGCCCTTGCCCGTCCCCAATGGGGAGCAAGAATGACAAAAATTGAGAGAAAAGGCGTTGATATAATTATTGCTGTGGATACGAGCAAAAGTATGCTTGCTCAAGATATAAAGCCTAACCGACTGGAAAAAGCTAAATATGAGCTGAGAAGGCTCATTGACCTTTTAGAAGGCGACCGTGTGGGAATAGTCTGTTTTGCAGGAACTGCTTTTACGCTCTGCCCGCTCACACTGGACTATTCAGCAGTTAAGCTTTTTTTGCAGAGCATAAGCACAGATGTAGTGCCTGAGCCGGGAACCTGCTTGGCAGATGCTATTGAGAACGCTTTAGAAAATTTCAATCCCAAAGAGCGGAAATATAAAGTTATTATCCTTCTCACTGATGGAGAAGACCATTGCAAGGAACTGGGCAGAGACCCAATTGAATGGGCTAAAAAAGCCAAGGAGCAGGGAGCTGTGATTTTCACTATTGGCATTGGCTCGCCAAAAGGAAGTCCTATTCCTATTCAAGATGAAAATGGCGAGATAAGATATAAAAGAGATGAAAATGGAAACCTTGTTCTCAGCCAACTAGATGAAGAGACCTTAAAAGAAATTGCTCTTGCAAGCGGTGGCAAGTATTATCATTCTGTAGCGGGTGAGCTGGAAGTTGAGAGAATTTACAAACAAATTCGTGAGATGGAGAAAAAGAAATTTGGTGAGAAAATTCAGGTAGAATATGAAGACCGCTTTCAATGGTTTCTTGGAGTTGGAATACTACTTCTTTTCTGGTCAGGACTTTTAGGAGAGATAAAGAGATGAGAAAGCGGGTTTTAAGGATATTAACAGCTTTGGCTATGCTTTTTTGTCTTGCCTTGGGTGGAGATGTTTATGAAAAGACCAAGCAGGCTAATCAATTTTGGCATCAAGGCAAATACAAGCAGGCACTTGCCAAATATATGGAAGCAAGCACACTGGCAAAAGAGAATGAGCAAGCTCTGCTTCATTTTAATATGGGATGTGCCTACTATAAGCAGAGTGAGTATCAAAAGGCTATATTTGAGTTTGAAAAAGCGCTCACATCTGATAAAGATGAGCTTCGTGAAAAAGCTTTTTATAATTTGGGAAACTGTTATTTTAGGCTAGGCATTCAAAATAAGAACATTGAGCTGTTGAAAAAATCTGCCCTAAACTATCGCAGGGCACTTGAGATAAACCCTGATGACCAAGACGCTAAATACAATCTGGAAGTGGTAAGAAGACATATCCAGCTACTTAAAAAGCCCAAGCCACCTTGTTCCTCTTGTAAATCCGGGGGAGAGAAAAAAGAACAGGAAGAGCAAAAAAAGTCTTCTCCTCAATCCGCTCAGGCAAAAAAGAGCCAAAAAGAGCAGGAGAAAAAGCAATCTAAACAGGCGAGCGCAAAGCCTGCACAAGAAAAACAACGGCAAAAAGGCGCATCAGCAAAACAGCCTAAAACACTAAGCAAAGAAGAGGCAGAGATGATTTTAAAAGCTCTTTCTGAAAAAGAAAAAGAGGCGATGAAAGAGCTGGTGAAGGCAAAAGCAACCTATGTTCCTAAAGGAAAAGATTGGTGAGATGAAAAAAGTAGGATTCTTTCTGTTTTTTTCCTTGCTGATTTTTTTGAGCCAAAAGGGGCTGGCTCAGGTAGAGTTTTATGCTCAATTAAGTCCTACTCGGCTGGAAGTTGGAGAGAGAGCTTTTCTTACTATAACTCTTTCTGGAGAAAACATTGATACCCGAGTTAAAATAAACCTTCCTGACCTGGAGCCATATTTTAAGGTTGAAGGAAAGATAGGTCCTAGTTTTCGCACCGAGGTGAGCATAATCAACGGAAGAATGACCAAACGCACCAGCTTTCGTGTTCAGTACATTCTTGTTGCTCAAAAGGCAGGTAAATTTACTATTCCCAGAATCAGCCATCGGATAGGTTCAAAAATTTATTTTACTGCTCCTATAGAGGTTGAAATAATAGAGCCTAGTCAAAAAGGCTCTCAGAAAGGTATGCTGGAGAAGATAGAGGTAGAAAAAGACCCAAACCTTGTTCTTGAATTGGATAAAGAAAAAGCCTATGTAGGTGAGCAGGTAGTTGCCCGCTGGTATCTTTGGTATCGGCGCCAGCTTTATGATTTAAGTCTTGGCTTAAGCCCCAGCTTAAAGAGTTTTAAGGTTATGGAGCTTGAAAGCGTGAGCCAGCTATCGCCAACAATTAAGAATGTTAATGGAAGAGCTTGGTATCAGGCATTTATTCAAAGCCTTGCTCTTTTCCCGCTTTATTCTGGAGAGCTGAGTGTGGGCTCGCTTGAGCTACGCTATCAACTTCCTTCTCCTGGAGGCGGTTTTTTAGCAATGCCAATGATGCAGGAGCGCTCTGTAAAATCCGAACCAAAAACCATCAAGGTTTTGTCTCTTCCTCAACCAGCTCCCAAAGATTTTACAGGTGCGGTAGGAAAATATGAAGTTAAGATTTCCGCCAATAAACTCAAACTTCGGACAAATGATAGTTTTCAATTAATTGTAAGCATAAGCGGAGATGGCAATCCGGATTATATACTGGAGCCAAGTTTAGACCTTCCTTCCAGCTTTGAAGTATATCCGCCAGAAACCAAGCTGGAAACAGAGGTTAGAGCAGGCAGGTTATGGAGCACCAAAAAGTTTCGCTACATTATTATGCCACGAAAGCAGGGAAGATATGAGATTCCATCTGTGAGGTTTTGTTATTTTGACCCAGAGAGTGGTGAATATAAATGGGCGCAAAGCTCAAGCCTTATAATTGAAGTTATTGCAGGATTTGTCTCTCCCACTCAACAGGCAGTTGGAGAAGAAGTAAGAAAGAAAATTCCTGAGGAGATAAGATACATAAAGCCTGACCATAAGGTTTTGGTTAATCAAAGCGGAGAAGTATTTGGCAAGATATGGTTTTGGCTAGCTCATCTTTTAGGATTGGTCTTTGTGGGAATTTCGCTCTGGTGGCGTAGCTATCAAAATAGACTTAAAGAAGATATAGCCTTTGCCAGAAAAGAAAGAGCTTATTCTCGGGCAAAGAAGAATTTGAAAAAAGCTCGCTCCTTTTTGCAAGCCGATAATCTGGACGAGTTTTATGGTGAGCTGAAACGAATTCTGCTTGATTATTTTAGCGACCATTTTGCAATTTCCGCTCGGGGAATGGTGGAAGAGGAGATGGAGGAAGTTATGCGAAAAAACGGCGTTTCTGATGAGCTAAGAAAGGAATTTTTATCTTTACTTAATGAACTCTCAAGAGCGCAATTTGCCCACTTAGAAACTCAAGCTGATGCGCACAGGCTTTACGAGCGGGTAGAAAAAGTCATTGCTGATTTAGAGAAATCTTGAAGATGAAAAGATTAAAAGGGCTTCTTTTGCTGATTTTACTGGTTTTGACAATAAAGGTATCTTTTGCCTCACAAGCTCTCGCTAGTTTGTATAATCAAGCCAATCATTTCTATCAGAAGAAGGATTTTTCAAAAGCAATAGAGCTTTATGAGAAGGTGGTAAAAAGCGGAGTTTCTAACAGCGACCTTTTTTACAATCTTGCCAATGCTTATTACCAAGAAGGTGAGCTGGCAAAGGCGGTTTTATACTGGTGGAGAGCAGAAAAACTCTCTCCCCGTGACCCAGATGTAAGATATAACCTCAAACTGGTCAATTCCAGAATTAACCAAAAACTTCCTGCACAATCTCCGCCCAAAGCCAGCAGATATTTTCACTGTATTCGTGACCTCGCCAGCTCAAAAGAATGGGGGATTTTATTGAGTATATCTATTTGGGCTTTTTGGCTTTTTTTGTGCCTTCGTATTCTTTTCTCTTCCCGCAGGCTAGCAAAAGTGTTAAACATAGTTTTGGGAATTTGCTTAGTGGCAATTCTCTTTTTTTCCTTTTGCTTTGGCTTTCGCAGGCATTGGGAGCGAGCTCCTTATGCAGTGGTTTTAGAAGAACATTTAAAACTTCGCTCTGGTCCAGGCAAGGATTTTTCTTCAATATTAGAACTTCCTGAAGGCACAAGGGTTTTAATCAAAGAATGCAGGAGCGGATACTGTCAAGTTGAGCTTGGCTCTGGAATAAGCGGTTGGGTTTTAGGAGAAAAACTGGAGCAGATATAAAAAATAAAAAAGGAGGACAGAGGTGAAACAAGAGGTTAAAAAGGCTGTCCTTCCTTCAGCAGGACTGGGAACCAGATTTTTACCAGCAAGTAAAGCTATACCCAAAGAAATGCTTCCAATCGTGGACAAGCCGGTAATTCAATACATTATTGAAGAAGCAGTTGCAAGCGGAGTTAGGCAAATTATTCTCGTCACTGCTCGGGGAAAGAGTGCAATAGAAGACCATTTTGACAAGGTTTGGGAGCTGGAGGATTTGCTTGAGCGTAGGGGCAAAACCGAGCTTCTTAAACAGGTGAGAGAGCTCTGGAATATGGTTGAAGTGGTTTCTGTTCGCCAACATGAGCCTCTGGGGCTTGGTCATGCTATTTATTGCGCACACAATTTAATTGAGCAAGATGAGCCTTTTTTAGTTATGCTCCCAGACGATATGGTTGATAATCCTGAATACCCCTGCGCCCGCCAGCTAATAGATGTATATGAAAAATATAAATGCTCTGTGGTTGCTCTGATGGAGGTTCCAGAAGAGTTAATTAGCAAATATGGTATGGTTAGATTTGAAGAAGTTGAGGAAGGTGTTGTCAAGGTGCTGGACTGCGTGGAGAAGCCGTCGCCAGACAAGGCACCTAGCAATCTCGGTATAGTTGCCCGCTATCTTTTCACGCCAGAGATTTTTTCCGCATTAGAAGAGACCAAGCCAGGAGTGGGAGGAGAGATTCAAATTACCGATGCCATTGCCCGCCTGGCAAAAGAGGGCAAAGTATATGGTTGCGTTTTTAAGGGCAAAAGATTTGATGCAGGTGATAAATTCGGATATCTTCAGGCAACTATTCACTATGCTCTCAAACATCCTGAGCTCGGAGAACGCTTTAAGGCTTGGCTAAAAGATTTTCTCAAAAATCTTTGACCTAAGCAATGAGAATACTTTTAGCTAAAAACGCTGGCTTTTGTATGGGCGTAAGGCGTGCGGTAAATATTGTGCTGGAAGTTGTGGAGCGGTATCCAAAGAAGCGCATTTACACTATTGGTCCTTTAATTCATAATCCTCAGGTCATTGAGCTTTTAAGGCGAAGAGGAGTAAATGCGGTTAAAGAAATAGAGGATATAGAAGAAGGAGTGGTTATTATCCGCTCTCACGGTATTCGGCCTCAGCTTCGCAAAAAACTTGAAGAGAAGGGTTTGGAAATTGTGGATGCTACCTGTCCACGAGTAGCACGAGTTCATCGGATAGTGGAGAGATATTCACAATTAAACTATATGGTGGTTATTCTTGGAGATATAGGTCATTCAGAGGTAGAGGGCATTTTGGGTTTTGCCCAGAATAATGCTTATGTGATTCAGGAGCCAAAAGATGTGTGGTCTTTGCCCGATGCGGAGCGGGTTTTGATGGTTGCACAAACAACTCAAAGCCAAGCTAAATTTGAAAAGGTAGCAGAGGAGCTTAAAAAAAGATTTTCTTCTCTTAAAGATGAGCAATTAAAAATTATTAACACCATTTGCGATTCCACTGAGCGAAGGCAAAAAGAAGTTAAAGAGATGTCAAAAAAAGTAGATGCCTTTGTGGTGGTTGGGGGAAAGCAGAGTGCTAATACAAGGAGGCTGGCAGAGATAGCTCAAGAGGAAGGAAAAGAAGCATTTTTAGTAGAGACCGAAGCTGAGCTGGCAATAGATAAGCTAGGGGGAATTAATTGCTTGGGCTTAACCGCAGGTGCTAGCACTCCTAATTGGATGATTAGAAGAGTTTATGAGGAGCTTAGAAGAATTGCTCTTGCTGAG
>CAZQJX010000064.1:0-14428 GCA_964592965.1 uncultured bacterium | reverse complement strand
GCTCCATCATTACACCAAGTTCCTGTTAAACCTGCTGAATCAGGTTGTAAATATGCCATCAATGCATACCAAGTAGAGTAATAAGTTTTATCAAATCGCGGGTCAGCACCACCAGGATAAGTATAATAATCAGGAGACCAGTCATACACATCTCCTGTTAATTGTAAATAGAACCCATATAAATCCGCAGTTCCTGTAAATTCCCATCTTGTTTCTACTCTTCCACAAACCGGATCTACCCATTGAAGGTTAAGATTTAAGTTATCTCCAGGGTTGATGATTGTATCGCACCCTTCCACATCTGGATTGTTGTAACTGCTCCAATCTCCCCAAGCAGAATAACACAAACCTGAACTCCAACCATCTACAGGCTGAGTTCCCTGAGAAGGATAATCAGCATTACCCAAATTAGCAGCTCCTGAATCTAAACCATGTACATTACCAGTCCAAGCCTTTAGTTTCTCAATAGTTGCATTTAGCCTGTTCTCAATTGTAATAGTTCCAGATAAGGTAAGACTCACTCCATCCCAATTCCAAGCTCCACTGGGACTATCCGTAACTACAATCTGATTTGTCCAAGAATATTCAGGTAGAAGGATGGTACCACTCATCGCCAAAGTCACAGGCTCAATATCAACTCTCCGATTCTGTGGGTCAACTGTCACTTTCCAAGTCCCCAATACATTTTCGCTCTTGGCAGATATAGCTTCTTCATCTGACGAATGCGAGCTCACACAACCTACAAAAATCAAAAATACAATCAGAAACAAAGCCGTCCAAAAACCCTTCCTTCTCATCGCCACTCTCCTTTCTTTTGGGATTTTTTTAAATTTTACCAATTTCTTCCTTTTAGTCAAGACTTATTAAACCCTCCTTAGCCAGATTTTCTATAAATTCATTAACATCCTTTTTCGCTTGCTCCTCAGTTATATCAAAATTTTCTAAAATAGCCTTTAAAATCTCTTCTTTACTCAATTCTTCGTTCTCCTCAAGCAAATGCCATATAAAACTTGCAGTCATATTTAATGAATAATAGTATTTATTCTCTAAGTTTAAAAGAACTCCGCTACCATCATCCAAATCAGTAAATACAACAGATTTTTCAGCTCTAATTTTTCTTTCCTCACTCATTTTTAGAAAATGCAAATTTCAAGCCAAGAATATTACTATTAAATTTATCAATTTTTTCAATAAGTTATAGCTTAAACCCTTTTCTAACCAAACAATTCTTATGAAATTTTTTCATACTTTTTAAAGATAACTATTACAAGTTGTCCAACTTTCAAAACGCAACATTCTTTTACCAAATTTTAAATCTTTTGTCAAGTAAAAATTTTACCAAATTTTAAATCCTTGTCAAGGAAAAAATGAAAAAATTTTAATTCATTGCAAATTTGAATTTTCTACTATTTGTCTGAGTAATTTTATTTTTATCGGCGATTTAAAAAAAGCATTAAGTTGACAGATTTTACTAGAAATGGTAGCATAAAATTCCAAATGATGCTATCAATAAAAAGTCTATTTTTTAAAGGCGGGGTTTTGATGTATCCCCTGCTTTTGCTCTCAATTATTTCATTTGCTGTGATAATAGAGCGAGCAATTTTTTTCTTCTGGCTCAGGCTCAAAGATCGAGGATTTTTAGAAAGATTAAATCAATGGCTGGAATCGGGCGATTTAAAAAAATGTCAAGAGGAATGTGCTCAAGCTAAAGGTCCTTTTCATCAGCTTATTAAAAGTTGGCTTAGTTTATTAAAGCAGGGTCCTAAAAAACTGGAAGAGGTAGTGGAGCATCTGGGAAGTCAGCTTTTAGAGGAAATGGAGAAAAGGCTTTCTGTTTTAAGTGTTACTGGTCAGCTTGCTCCTCTTTTGGGTCTCCTAGGAACAGTAATAGGTATGATTCGTGCTTTTATGAAGGTTCAGGAGCTGGGCGGAAGAGTAAATGCATCTTCCTTGGCAGGTGGTATATGGGAGGCTCTTCTTACCACTGCTTTTGGTCTCTCTATAGCTATACCCAGCCTGCTTTTTTATTACTATTTTGAAAGCAAGGTTGATGCTTATGAGCGTAAACTCCATCGTATAGGTCATATGCTTATAAATTTGGCAGAGGAAATAGAAAATGAAACTTCATCGCAAAAAGAAAATAGAATTAGCAGTCAATCTTACTCCCTTGATTGACTGTGTTTTTCTTCTTCTTATTTTCTTCCTTTTAACCAGCTGGCTGACAGAGCCAAGAGCAATAGAAATTGAACTTCCCCAATCAGCTTATGCGGAAAAAATAAATGAAAAAAATCTCATAATTACACTTACAAAACAAGGAAAGATTTTTTTGGGAGAAAAGCAGGTTAGGCTAAATGAGCTCTGCTCTGCGCTTCGCTCCCAACTTATTGAACAAAAATCCTCTCGGGCAGTGCTCCGAGCAGATAAAGAAACCAGCCTCGGGCTTTTATTTCAGGTAATGGACGAAATCAAGAAGGCAGGAATTTCTGCTGTAGATATTCAGGCAATAAGTAAATCACAAAAAAGTGGTTCGCAATGAGGTATAAAAACTTTTGGATTGGTTTTGCTCTTTTGGTTTCAATTTCTGCTCATATATCTCTTTTAGCGCTCAACTACCCTTCTAAAACCTTTACCATTTCACTAAACTCCCAAACATTAAAAGCTCGCTTGGTTAATCCAAGCCCGCAAATAAAAAAATCTTTCTCCAAAGCAGTTAAGCCCAAGCCTGCTAAACCGAAAAAAGACGCTTTAAAACCTATCACAACTCCTAAAGAACCCGAAGAACAAAAGGAAGAACCAAATATTCAAAACTCCACCACCGCGGATTTTGGCACTGAACAAAAGGAAACAGGAATTAACATACCCTCTGAATATTTAGCCCAAGTAATTGCAAAAATTCAACAAGCTAAAAGATATCCACTTCAAGCTCGGATTAAAGGAATTGAGGGAAAGGTGGAAGTAAAATTCACACTCAGCCGTGATGGAAGACTTATTAATTCAGAAATCATTACCTCAAGCGGATTTAAAATTCTTGACCAGGAAGCGCTGGCAATGCTTCGGCGAGCCAGCCCTTTTCCACCTTTTCCTTCCAGCTGGCTTGCAGATGAAATGAATTTAAAAATAAAAATCACCTTCCGCCTGAGCGAATAAAAATTTATTTCAATTATTGACTTTTTCAATTTTTGTGCTATTTTTTGAGAAAAAATAACACAAAAAGAGGAGATGATGAGAGCTGTTAAGTTGATGGTTTTTCTAGCTCTTATTCTTGGTCTTTCACTTGGTCTTCCAATTTTTGCACAGGAGAAAAAGACAGAAAAAGAGCTAGAGGTAGTTGTTGAAGAAAAACCCATTGAACAGCCTTCTCCTGACCAAGTTCCTAGTAAAGAAAAAAAGCCTATGCTTAAAGCAAGAGCAGTTGACTGGCTAGATGAATTGCCTGGGGTTGACCTGTATCGCTCCAGCGTTTCAGGAGCACGCAATAGTATGCTTAAGCTTCGGGGGCTAGATGAATCAAGGATTTTGGTAATGCTGGACGATGTTGCTTTAAATGGCTCTGGCGTTTATGGTGGATATTATGTTGATTGGGAAAGCCTTTCTTTGGAAGACATTGAGCGAATACAAATAATTAGAGGCGGTCATTCTGCAAGATTTGGCAATGTTCTGGGCGGAGTAGTTATTTTGCAAACCAAAAAGCCTTCGGGCAAGCTTTGGAATTTGGCACGGGCGAGCATTTCCAGCTTTAATACTCAGAATTATCAACTGGCTCATTCTTGGTCTTTAGGACCTGTTTATTGGAATTTAGCAGGAAGTTATTATCAGACAGATGGTTATTTAAGAAATAATGACCATCTCCGCAAAAACTATCAACTTGACCTTTTATTTAAGCTAAACTCATCTACTTGGCTGGGGCTTCACGGGAAATATACAGAGAGCAAAACAGGTTTTATTATGGCAAATGACCCAAATTCCTCTTATTATAACCCTTCATATCCAGAATCTTTAGAGGATGTTTTAGCTGGACCTTATGTTGCATTTAAGGGTGGAGATTATTATTGGGGAGAGAGAAGCCACTGGTTAGATAAGCGTCAATTTTATTGGCTGGATTTTGAGCATCAATTTTCCTCTCTCAAGCTCAAAGCAAGCTTTTCTTGGAACTGGCAAGACCGCTGGGAATATTTTTATGCAATCACTGACCAAGACCATCTTGTGCTAGAGAGATACTCCCAGCCAGAGAAAAATACTTGGAGCGGGTGGATGGGAGTAGAGGAGCATAAAATTGGAAAGCATAGTTTAGGTTATGGAATACAAGCAATGCATTTTGGATATGGCGGGATTGAAATCAAGCAGGCGGATTATAGCTACTTTTGGCGCCCGCCTTTTGACTCTCCTGATAGAGAAGATGCCCAAAGACTTTATTCAGGTTATGTTGAAGATACTTGGCAAGCGCTTGACTGGCTTAAGCTATATATGGGCTTGCGGTATGATGACTTCTATGGGAATTATGATGATGTTAGTGGCGAAAATCTGGCGCTTAATGCTTGGAGTCCAAAATTAGGTTTGTTTTTCAATCTCTGGAAGGATGGAGAAATAGAAGTTCGTGTAAGCAAAGCGTATCGTTTTCCCACCTGTCCAGAATCTTATTGGTATTTTGCTGGTTACCAACCTGCTGATAGAGGAAGTTTAAAACCAGAAGATGCTTGGCTTTATGAGCTAGAAGTTGAGCAAAAATTTGGTGATAAATTCACCTTGAGTATAAGAGGATATTACTATCAGATTGAAGATTACATTCGCACTATATTTGGCTATAAACCCAGCAGAGTGGTTTATAACATTGACCAAGTTAATTTAGGTGGGGTGGAAGTTTTTGCATCTGCGTTGTTAGATAATGGCTTGGCATTTTCTGCCAGTTATACTTATCAGGACAGCAAAAAAGATGGTGATATTTTGGACAAAAGCTCAGAGCTTACAGAAAGGCTTGTAGAGCTTCCAAGAAACAAAGCGCTTGTAGCTATTGGATATTATGCTCCTAGTGGTGGATATATTCGTGCCAAAGTTAAATGGATAGATGAAAGAAAGCAGATAGTTGGGAATTTAGCCCAACAAGGAGCGTCTTCACTTAAAAAGCTTGATTCAGTGGTGCTGGTTTCAGCAGAAGCCTCGTATCCTATTTATAAACATCGCTCAGGTATAGAAGGAAGAATCGTAGTTGGAGTTGATAATCTTACTGACCAAAAATATGAAGAAATCTGGGGATATCCTATGCCTGGAAGAACTTATAGTGTTGGTGTAGAAATAGAGTTCTAAAAAGGAGGTAGTTAATGGCTAAAATTCTCAATCCCAGAGCGCAGATTCAAAAATATCTTCAGCAAGGTAATCTCAAGGCGCTTTTAAAAAAGTCCGCAGAAATTCACGGACATTATTGCACCTATTTAGCTCTTGGCGTAAAGGCAACATATCTTGCTTTTAAAAATCTGGGTATTGTTGAAAATCCAGGAATGGAAGAAGTAATGGTGCTGGTGGAATGCAATAATTGCTTTACTGATGGTATCCAGGGAATTAGTGGATGCACTTTTGGGAATAATGCTATGGTTTATAAAGACCTGGGCAAAACATCAGCGAGCTTTTGGATTCGTGGTAATAAAAAAGCTTTTCGGGTAGTAGTTAAACCTTATGATGAGCTTCAAAAAGGCACGCCTGAAGAAAAAGAATTAAACAAGCTTTTTGAAAAAGCTGTTAAGCAAAGAAAAAAGCTTTCTCCTAAAGAATCTGAACGAATGGCAGAGCTTGCGCAAAAACTTTCTTTTCAAATGCTCGAGCGAGATGATGAAGAAGTATTTAAAACTCATTGGGTTCAAGCGCCAAAAATAGAATATGCACCTATTTTTGAATCTGTGATTTGTAATAAATGCAAAGAAAGCGTGATGGAAAGTCATATCCGACTTAAGCAAGGAAAGCCTTATTGTCTTAAATGCTATGCTTCGAACTATTATATGGTTTTAGGGAAAGGAATTTGCACAGGGAAATGAGGAGGGCGAGATTTATATTTTTGCTCTTGGCTATTTTCTCCTTTTGCTCAAGTCCTAAAAGACAAGTTCAGGAAAAAACTATTCGCTTTCCTGCAGAAGATTGGGGATTTCCCAGCCCACTGGCTTTTTACCCTGCAGGTCCTGGATATCTGCGAATGAGTTTGCTCTTTGATACCCTTGTCTGGAAGGACAAAAATGGCATTATCCCTTGGCTGGCAAAAAACTGGCAGGTTGGTGATGAAGGGAAAAAATGGGAATTCACCCTAAGAAAAGGGGTATATTTTCACGACCGCATTGAGCTTACTGCTTATGATGTGGCTTTTAGTTATAACTATTTAAAAAAGCACTATTTTCCTTGGGTAGATTTTTCATTAATTGATTCTGTTCAGGCACTATCCAAATACAAAGTTAAATTTAATTTAAAAGAGCCTTATGTGCCTTTTTTAGAAGAAATAGCAGGGGTTGTGCCTATTATTCCCAAACATATCTGGCAAAATGTCTCTGACCCCAAGAAATTTCAAAATCAAAAAGCTCTTATTGGAACAGGTCCTTTTATTTTGGAGAAATACGAAGGAGAGCATGGGGTTTACATATATAAAGCAAATCCAAATTATTTTTTGGGCAAACCTAAAATTGATAAACTCCTTTGGCTACCTTGCGGAGATGCGGTTCTTGGCCTGACAAAGGGCGATATAGATGCTCATACTCTTTGGTGGCAGACAGTAGAGGCTGTAGATAAATTTCAAAATGATTCTCGGTATAAAATTATGGAAGGCTCAAGCGATTGGATATTAAAATTGATTTTTAATACTAAAAACCCCCTTCTCAATGACCCAAAAATTCGGCAGGCAATTGCTTATGCAATTAATCGTCAGGAGCTTTGCAGAAGAGTTAAGCACAATCACGCAATTCCTGGCAATCCAGGAATCATACTTCCCTACTCAAAATGGTATAATCCGCACATTAATCAATATAATTTCTCTCTGAGCAAAGCTCAAAGGCTTTTGATTCAAGCTGGATTTGATATGCAGGATAAAAACGGAATTAGAGTAAATAAAAAAGGAGAGCACCTCAGTTTCACTTTAACTTTTAGCCCTGAATACAGCAGAGAAGCTGAGTTTATTCAAAAGGCTCTTTCTCAAATCGGAATAAAGATAAAATTTCGGACAATGGATTTAAAAACCCTTTTCAATCTTCTTAATGGAAAATGGGCAGAATTTGATTTGGCTTTAAACGGTCATGGTGGGGTGGCGGGCGACCCAGATATGCTGAGAAGATGGTTTGCATATCCTTATGCTAATAACGGCTTTTGGCAAAATGAGCAATTTCAAAAGCTTGCCAGGGAGCAGAAAAAAATCCTAAGCCCTGAAAAAAGAAAACAAATCATTGACAAAATGCAAGAAATTATTGCCAATGACCTTCCTGTGCTGGTTTTATGGTATCCAAAAATTTATTTTGTTTATAACCCGAAAGTTTGGGATAATTG
Source organism: uncultured bacterium (assembly GCA_964592965.1). GTDB lineage: Bacteria > RBG-13-61-14 > RBG-13-61-14 > RBG-13-61-14 > DRUE01 > CAZKMM01. The sequence continues at coordinate 6,919 of CAZQJX010000064.1, read as the reverse complement.
GTTTTTTACTGCTGGTGGGATAGCAATAGGAATTCCCAGCCCTTTAAATAAATTAGCTTTTCTTCCAGAAAATGCCCAATGAAAAGAAATTTTTTTTGAGCAAAGATTTTTGGGGAAAAGTTGGGATATATCTTCTCACCTTCTTTTTGGTTATCACCTTAAATTTTTTTCTAATCAGGCTTATGCCTGGCAATCCAATAGATGCGTTGTTTGGACCTGAATCTCAGGTCTCTGTGGTCATAGAGCCAGAGATTCGCAACCAGTTAAAAAAATACTATCAGCTGGAAAAACCACTCTATCATCAATATTTTCATTATCTTTCCCAAACTCTGCGGGGCAGGCTAGGATGGGGGATTTATTTTTGCAAGCCTGTTGGTCAATTGATTAAAGAGCGAATTAGCTGGAGTGGACTTTTAATTGCCCTCAGCGTAATTATTTCTTTAATGGTTGCCCTTCCCTGCTCTGCTCTTTCCAGCCTAAAACGCTATCAAAAGCTTGATTCTTTTTTGGTTATATTTTTTCTTTTTCTATCTTCAACACCTATTTTCTTAACAGCAATGATTTTACTGGTGGTTTTTTCAGTCAAATTAGGTTGGCTTCCTTTAGCAGGAGCAATGAGTGAAACTTTCACTCATAGCACATTATTTTTTAAAGTTAAAGATATTTTGCACCATTCACTTGGTCCTGTCTTAGCATTGAGTATAGCAGAAGCGCCCAGTCTGTTTTTAATTTCCCGAAGTGCTATGATTAAAGCTTTAGACGAGCCCTGGATGGAATTTGCTTTTTTAAGAGGGCTTAGCAAGATAAGAATCATTTTTGCTTATCTAATGCCTTCGGGTTTGCTCCCTGTGATTACTCGTCTTGGAATTCATATTGCTTTTCTTTTAGCAGGCACAGTTTTTGTGGAAACTATTTTTTCCTACCCTGGTTTGGGCAGATTGCTTTTTCAGGCAGTTGAGTTGAGGGATTATCCGGTTATGCAAGGGGTATTTTTAGTTATGACCATAGTTGTTTTGGTCATAAATCTTTTTATTGATTTAAGCTATCAATGGATTGACCCAAGAGCAAGAGAAATAAAATGAGCGAGATAAAAAATAAAATTCTATCAGCAATATTTCAAAAAACACGGATTCGGGTAGGAATATTTTTGGTAGGAATAATTATCCTTCTTGGGCTTTTAGCACCATTTTTAGCCCCTTATCCGCCTTTAGAAATGGCAGGAGAAAGCTTAAAGCCACCTAGCTGGTCTCATCCTTTTGGAACTGATGATGTGGGTCATGACCTTTTCAGTCAGTTTCTTTATGGAGCACGCATCTCTGCACTGGTAGGAGTGAGCGTGGGTCTTTCAGGAGCAATTCTCGCTCTTTTAATCGGCGGGCTGGCAGGATATGCAGGTAGATGGATTGAGCAGGTTATAATGAGAGCGGTTGATGTTTTTCTTTCTCTGCCCCGTTTCCCGATTCTTATTATCTTTACTGCCTTTCTGGGCACAGGTTTAAGCAAGATTATCCTTTTTCTTGCTCTTTTTTCTTGGCCAGTGGGAAGCAGGTTAATTCGCTCAATGGTAATTTCTTTAAAAAATGCTCCTTTGATAGAATCCGAAAGGCTATTTGGAGCCAGAGGTCATTACATTTTTTTCCGCCATATTTTTCCTGATTTAGTGCCTTTAGTTGTTGCTATTTTTGTGCTGGATGCCTGTTATGCTGTTCTTGCTGAAGCGGGTTTAAGTTTTCTAGGACTTGGCGACCCATCGCTTGTAAGCTGGGGAAATATTCTGCATTATGCTTTTGTTTATCCTGGAATTTTTCTTGGAACAAGCTGGCTTTGGTGGATTCTTCCACCTGGACTGGGAATTGCTCTTTTTATAATGGGTCTAATGCTAATAAGCACAGAGCTGGAAGAAAAATATCAACCAAAAATAAAGAAGGAATCTGAACTGATAGCAGGATTTTAGAGATGCTTGAGGTAAAAAATCTCAGTGTTTCATATTCTAAAAAACAGGTGCTTGAGGGCGTAAATTTTATCTTGGCTAAAGGAGAGACCATCGGCATACTTGGAAAAAGCGGAGCAGGAAAAACCACTATCCTGCGAGCATTAATCAAAGCCTTGCCAAAAGAAAGCAGAGCCAGGGGAGAGGTTATCTATAAAGGAAAAAATCTTTTGGAGCTTACTGAAAAAGAGTTTTATAAATTCCGAGGAAGGGTCTTTGGTTTTCTTCCTCAAAACGCTCAGGCTGTGCTCAATCCATTTTTAAGAATAGAAAAAGCTATTGCTGAAAGCATAAAAGCTCACAAAAAGTTAGGAAAAAGGCAAGCGCTGGTTATGGCGCATAAGTTTCTTGAATTGGTTGGAATTGATAAGCATTGGTGGCGAGCTTATCCATCTCAATTATCTGGCGGAATGAAAACCCGCTCTGCTCTTGCCTGTTTGCTCGCAAGCGGTGCTGAATTTTTGTTTTTAGATGAGCCAACAACAGGGCTTGATATAGTTTCCCAAAAGGCTCTGAGCGCACTTTTAGGCAAGATCAGGCAGGAGAGAAATCCTGCTATACTTATTGTCTCGCATAATCTTTCTTTTCTCTTCCAAGTTTGCCAAAAGATTTATGTTCTAGACAATGGAAAAATATCAGAAGAAATTGATGTTCAAAAACCAAAATTTAAAACTCAGCTAAGCAAGCAATTTATTGAAGCTTTTATAATCAAAAATGGCTAAGTATCTTGAAATTAAAAACCTCTGGCGGAGATTTAAAACTCCTGCCAAAATTTTTTATGCATTAAAAGATGTTAGCTTCTCTCTTGAAAAGAATGAATTTATAGGACTGGTCGGTCCTAGTGGTTCAGGGAAGAGCACGCTGGCAAAGATTTTGGTTGGGCTAATCCCGCCAAGTTCTGGAGAAATAATCTTTAAGCAGAAAAAACTCTCTTTTCCTTTCCCTAAAGAATTTCGTCCTTATTTCCAAATGGTTTTTCAGGAGCCATTGAGCTCTTTTAATCCTCGTTTTTGTGCTCTTGAAATTGTGAGTGAGCCTTTGATTATAAATCACCTCTCTCCTGATATTGCTTTGGAAAAAGCATATCAGATGATTTTAAATGTGGGTCTTAAAAAAGAACATCTTTATAAAAAGCCTTTTGAGCTCAGCGGTGGTGAGGCACAAAGACTTGCTCTGGCAAGGGCAATGGTTTTACAGCCAGAAATTCTCATTCTTGATGAAGTAACAAGCGGTCTTGACCCAATCACCAGCAGGGAAATCCTTATGCTTATCCAACAAACTGCCAAGCAAAATAATTCTACTGTAATTTTTATCACTCATAATCTTGCGTTTGCCCTTAAATTCTGCAGGCGCATACTATTTCTGATTGAAGGGAAAATTGCTGGAGAAATATCTCCTGAAAAAGAAATTCTTTCTGAGCCTGCAAAAGAAATGCTCAAGCTCACTAAAGGTGAATTAAACTTTTTAGAAAGCAAGGCTCAAAATTTTTAAAACTCAGCTTTGGTTTGTATTGCAAAAAGCTTTTATCCTTTGAGAAATTTCTTTATGCTCTTTTGAGCCGACTATTTTAGAAATAAGGCGCTTGGGTGGGGGGTTGAACTTTTCTAACCATTCTTTTTTGAGTTGGGTTATCCGCAAGTAAGATTCGTAAATCCGTTCTAAGCGAAGCGCTCCTGTTTTTACTGCTTGAACCAAAACATTATGAATCACTTGCGCTCTTTCTCCGCCTTCTGCTGTTAAAATAATATCCACCCCTGCTTTGGCGCATAAATAAACACGGTCAATAAAAGGCAGTATATCTAATGCCTTCATTTCCAATGCATCACTTATTACCAGACCTTTAAAACCAAGCTCTTGTTTAAGAAAGTCACCTACAACACGCTCGCTTAGGCTAGCTGGATGATATGGGTCTAGGCAGGGGAAAAGCAAATGCCCCACCATAACCATTTTTACACCTTCATCAATTGCCTTTTTAAAAGGGACAATTTCTCGGCTTTTAAGTAAATCCTTATTGATTTCTATTTTAGGTAGCTCAAAATGAGAATCCTTTTCAGTTGCACCATGTCCTGGAAAATGCTTTGCACAGGCAAGCACTCCTTCAGATTGAATTCCCTTAATTATTTCTGCTCCCAGCTCTGCCACCAAATCAGGTTCTGAACCCAATGAGCGGTCGCCAATGACTTTACTGTTTGGATTAATTGCCAAATCTAAAACAGGAGCAAAATTAACATTAATTCCCACTGCTCTGAGCTCAGCTCCCAACACTTTTCCCACTTCAAAGGCAATCTGGGCTGAACCAGTTCTTCCTAACCAATGCATTGCTGGAAATTGAGTAAAAGGCTCACCCAGGCGAGCTACCCTTCCCCCTTCTTGGTCTATAGCAATAAAAAGCGGATTTTGCGGAGAAAGACTTTGTAGGTAATCTGTTGATCTTCTGAGTTCTAATGGGTCGCTTTTAGAAGGAAATAAGATTACTCCACCTAGCCAGCCTTTTTTAACCATCTCAACGAGCTTTTTATCTGGCTGGTTTTTGTGCACTCCAGCCATTATCATCTGCCCTGCCATTTCTTCTATTTCTGGAAGGCTCATAATCTCTGCCCTTTTTCTTCTACCCGAAAGTAATCAGCAAGAAAATCACCCAAAATATTAAAAGAAATGACCAATAAAAAAACAGCAAAACCCGGAAATATAGTAAGATGGGGAGCAGTTCTTAAAAATCCCAGTCCGCTGTTCAAAAGCGAGCCGAAGCTGGGAAGACTTTGAGTGCCCAGTCCAAGGAAGCTTAAAGAAGCCTCTGCCAGAATAGCAGAAGCAATACCAAAACTTGCCTGAACCAAAACAGGTCCTATTAAGTTAGGTGCAAGATGCCTAAAAATAATTCTGAATTTTCCTGCTCCCAGCGCTCTTGCTGATTCATAGTAAGCCTTTTCTTTTTCTAAAAGCACCTGTCCCCGCACGAGCCTTGCATAGCCAGTCCAGCCAAGAAGGCAGAGAGCAAAAATGACATTGCCTAGACTTGGTCCAAGAACTGCAGATAGGGCTATGGCAAGAAGTATTCCCGGAAAAGCCAAAAGCAAATCTATCACCCGCATAATTATCTGGTCAACCAGCCCGCCCATAATGCCTGAAAAAGCACCAATACAGAATCCTAAAAAGGCAGATATGACCACCACGCTTATTCCCACAATTAAAGATACCCTTGCGCCATAAATCATCATAGATAAAAGGTCTCTTCCTAACTTGTCCTGTCCTAAAAGATGGGCTCGGCTCGGCAGAGAAAGTCCTGCACAAAGCTCTTGTTCATAAGGAGAATAAGGAGAGATATAAGGTGCAAAAATGCCTGCAATAAAAAAGCTTGCCAGAACAAATACTATCAAACCTAATACAATCTTTCTCATTTTTCTTTTACAAACCTAATTCTCGGGTCAACAAGTGCGTAAATAAGGTCAACTAGCAAATTAACCACCAGATAGCATACTGCAATTACCAACACACACGCCTGCACAAGGGGAAAATCTCTGCTGAAAATGGCATTAACTAATAACCTTCCAATTCCTGGCCAAGCGAAGATGGTTTCAGTTATCACAGCACCTGAAAGAAGAGCTCCAAACTGCAATCCTAAAATGGTGATTATTGGAATAAGTGCATTTCTAAAACCATGCCAGTAAACAACTTTATGCTCGGGCAGTCCTCGAGCAAGGGCACTTTTTAAATAAAAGGAATTTAAAACTTCAAGCATACTCTCTCTGCTAATTCGCATCAAAAGCCCAGCCATTGCTGAGCCGAGTGTTAAAGACGGAAGGATAATATGAGAAATCCCTCCTCTTCCAGAGACAGGAAGCCAGCGGAGCTGAATAGAAAAAACTAGAATTAAAAGCGGTCCCAACCAAAAATTAGGAATAGAAACCCCTACCAAACTGGCTACCCGTGCGGAAAAATCAAAAGCACTATCTTTACGTCTGGCAGAAATTATGCCAAGAGGAATAGCAAATAAAATAGCAATAATCATTGAAAAAACCGCAAGCTCAATTGTTGCAATCAGTCTTGGATAAATCACCTTAAAAACAGGTTGATGATAAAAAATTGACCTCATCTTGCCACTAAATAAATCTTTAAAAAAGAGCAAAAGCTGGATATAAAGTGGCTGGTCAAGATGAAGCTGATGACGAAGCGCCTCTATCTGTGCGGGTCGGGCGGATTCTCCTAGCATCATTAAAACAGGGTCTCCGGGAACTAAATGAATAAAGAAAAATACCACAAGGCTAACTCCCAAAAGCACTGGGAAAAACCAAAATAGGCGATTTATGATATATTTTCTCATTGCTGAAAACGAGCAGATGCTAATCCGGTCCACTCTCCAGCTGGACCGAGCCTAAAATCAACAAGCCTTTTATCACAAACAACAATATCTTTTGAATACCAAAGACTAATATAAGGAAGGTCTTTGGCTAGAATCTTTTGCACCTTAGAATAAAGTTCTTTTCTTTTTTGGCGGTCATTAATTCGGCGTGCCTGCTCAACTAATTGGTCAACTAAAGGATTAAAATATCCGCCACGATTAGCTCCTTTAGGTGGAATGCTTTTGGAATGAAAGACGGTGTAAAAGATATCAGGCTCAACCACGCCAACCCAAGTCAATGAATAAATCTGGAAATTTCCTGCCTGAATATCAGAGAACAAAGTTCCCCATTCAAGGCTTCGCACCTTAACATCAATCCCAACTTTGCCAAGTTGATAAGCAATTGCTTTGGCAATCCAAATTCTAAGCTGGTTTTGACTGGTTTTATAAACAAGATGAAAGCGTGCTTTAGGACCATCACCATCAGGGTCTGGATATCCTGCTTGGTCTAAAAGCTGTTTGGCTTTCTCAGGATTGTAATTATATTCTTGCACATCAGGCTCATAAGCCCAATGCCTGGGCGAAAGAAG
>CAZQJX010000063.1:0-14569 GCA_964592965.1 uncultured bacterium | reverse complement strand
CCTTACCTGCCCCTTGTGCGGATACACAAAGTGCTTGTGAATAATATAATTATAATAAAGCTATTATTGATAGTATTCTAAAACTCTTAAAATAACTAGAGAATAATAATCTGCCACATAAACAAAAAGATTTTCATTAACATACCCAAATGTTAATTGCATGGCTTTTCCATTAGTATCATATTTGTCTAAAATATTTCCCTTAAGATCAATTAGGAGTACCCCATTAGTATCATTTGCTACAAAAATATACGGAACAACCTGATGGCTGGTATTATCTGTAAATATGATATCAGACACTTTTCCACCAGGGGTAACGTGAAAAAGCAACCTGGGATTTTTTATATCGTCTATATTATACACCGAAAATCCATCTTCTCCATTTGCTACAGCCATGCAAAAACTAGGCTCAGGAAATAAGCCTACATTTACTTTGTAAACAGGGTATTGAGTAGTGATCTTATCAATATAAGAAGGAATTATATTTGAGACGTTATAAACTGTAATGCCATCATTTCCATTTGCTATAAATAAAACACCAGCAAGATCAAGAGCGAAATTTACAAAGGGAGATGTGCTTGAGGTATTAAGAATATTAGGATTAGGAGGGTCGCCCATAAAACTCACAGTCACAATTTGATCTGGCGTAATGGCATATACAATGCTGTAATCACCAAAGATTGCTTTTATACTTTGATTTAGTGAGCAAGTTTTTCTGCCAACTTCTTTAGGATTCAGTGGATCGCTAACATCCAAAGCGTATATGGTATCGGTAGTAGAAACAAAGAGATATTTGTTCGAATAAGAAATACCGGTAATCTTATCAGTCAAGCTTAAATTAAAATTAAATTGGCTAACTATAATAGGAGGAAAATCTTTTAAACTTATTATGGATACATTAGCTTGGTTATCACTTCCACCCCCAACATAGACATAATAGTCATCAGAATCTACATAATAAGCTTCTAAGTTGGGAAATTCATAAAAAAATTCGAAACGGGTTATCCTAGTTGAGGAAGAATTTTGGGGGATATTATCTTCTATTGTTCCATCGTCTTTTTCTCCTCCACAATTGATGGTGTATAAAAATACTATGAAAAGAAGAAATAATCTTTTCATTTTCTTCCTCCTCTTTAGTCATTTTCTTTATTCTTTTATCCTACTTTAGGTAATTTTTCAAGGGCTTTTTTGATGGCTTCTTCTGGATATTCATAGTCTTGAAGTTTCTTTGACAGATAATCATCATAAGCCTTCAGGTCAAAATGACCGTGACCAGAGCAGTTGAAAAAAATCACCTTTTCCTTTCCTTCCTCACGGGCTTTAATGGCTTCGTCCACAACCGCTTTAATAGCATGAGCAGTTTCAGGCGCGGGCACAAACCCTTCTGCTTTGGCAAATAACATTGCAGATTCAAAAACAGGATTCTGATGATATGCCACTGCTTCCATCAGCCCCTCTTTGACCATAAAACTGATTATAGGAGCATCGCCGTGATAACGAAGTCCGCCAGCGTGAATTCCGGGCGGAACAAAATCATGTCCAAGGGTAAACATCCGAAGGAGCGGAGTCATCTGCGCGGTATCACCAAAATCATAGGTATAAATTCCTTTGGTCAGAGTTGGGCAGGCTGTTGGCTCAACCGCAACTAATCGGACATCTTTGCCATTGAATTTGTCATAGGCAAAAGGAAGAGCAGTACCGCCGAAATTGCTTCCACCGCCCACACAGCCAATTACCACATCAGGATAGTCTCCCACTTTTTCCAGCTGTTTTTTTGCTTCCAAGCCAATAATGGTCTGATGGAGAAGGACATGGTTTAAGACCGAGCCGAGCGAGTAATGTGTATCATCATGCGTGACCGCATCTTCCACTGCCTCGCTGATGGCAATTCCAAGCGAGCCTAAGCTGTCAGGATTTTCTTCTAAAACCTTTCTTCCTGCCTGAGTGCGGTCAGTTGGACTGGGAAATACCTCCCCGCCCCAGGTCTCCATCAAAACCCTGCGATAGGGCTTTTGCTCGTAGCTGATTTTAACCATATAAACCGTTACTTTCAGACCAAAAAGCATTCCTGCAAAGCAAAGAGCACTTCCCCATTGACCAGCGCCAGTTTCAGTGGTAAGCCTTTTGATTCCTTCTTTTTTGTTGTAATAAGCCTGGGCAACCGCTGTGTTCGGTTTATGAGAGCCGGGCGGGCTCACCCCTTCCCATTTATAATAAATTTTTGCTGGGGTATTCAGGGCTTTTTCCAGCCGATGAGCACGATAGAGCGGAGTGGGGCGCCACATTGTATAAATATCCAGAACTTCCTCTGGAATTTTTATCCAGCGCTCTGTGCTTACTTCCTGCTCAATCAGAGCCATTGGAAAAAGTGGCGCAAGGTCGTCTGGTTTTAAAGGCTCTTTGGTTACCGGATGAAGTGGTGGGTCAAGAGGCTTGGGCAGGTCTGCAAGCACATTGTACCATTCCTTTGGTATTTCATCTTCCCTTAGCAATATTTTTGTTTCCATCTCTACACCTCCTTACATAATTGTTTATTTTTTATTTTAAAAGATAAGATGCTGGAATTTTCCGGAAGGAAAATCTTTTGAACTCGCGGCTTAAAAGCCGCGCCATCGCCGGAAGGAATTGGAGCCAGTTATGTTAGCCACCTTCATTGAGATGGAAGATTTATATCGGAAAATTTTCAATTTGTCAAGAGGGAGTTTGACCGAAAAAGAAATTTCAGAAAAAATAATTAAGCAATGAAATTAACAAGAATTAAGATTGTGATTTTAATTATAACTTTTCTCTTGAGCGCACCTGGTATAGGTTTTAACTTTTTTAAAAGAAGTGCCAAAAAGGAGTTGGAGGATGCTCAATATTTAGTGGAGCAGGGAAAGATAGAAGAAGCAATAGATGCCTATCAGAGTTTTATTTCTCGCCATCCTCGTTCCAGACTTAGATTTCGGGCATATCTTGCTCTCGGAAAGCTTTATTACCAAAAGGGTGAGCACTCAAAAGCAGTTGGATATTTTGAGCAGGTGCTGGAGCAAAGCAGAAGGAAGAGCGAGAGAAGAGAAGCAAATTACTGGCTTGCTCGTTGCTATTTTGAGCAGAAAAGGTATGAAGATGTTATTGCCAGCTTAAAAGGTCTTTATGAGCAATTTCGCAAACCAGATGAGCGGGCGGAGATTTCCCGTTTATTTTTCTATTCTTATCTTGAGCTGGAGAGATATCCAGAGGCGATTTTCTGGCTGGGAAGATACGCTCAATATGCTCCTGCAAATGAGGTTGAAAGGGCGCAGAAGCAGGTAAGTGAGCTTTTTCCAAGAATGACCGAGAGCGAGCTTGAACAGGTATATAAAACTAAAGGAGCAGACTGGGTCCGTTCCCGCGCCCTCTGGGAGTTGGCAAATCGTGCTTATCAAGATGGTGAGTTTCGCGGAGCAAAGGAGCTGTTTGAGGCTCTGCTGAGGGAATTTCCTGATTCTCCTTACCGAAAAGAGGCGGGGCTTTTGCTCAATATCTGTGAAAAGCTGATTATCGTTAAGCCTAAGCGTATAGGTCTGCTGGTTCCTCTCAGCGGTGCCTATAAATTTTTTGGCGAGCGTGTTCTTAAAGGTGCTCTTCTTGCCAGTCAGATTTTCCAAAGCCCAGATATAGCGCCTCAGATTGAGTTGAGGGTGGTGGATTCTGGGCAGAGCGGTGTAAATCTTGTTGAGCTTGTCAAGGATATGATTCTGGATGACCATATCATTGTTTTGGTGGGACCAATTCTCGGAGAAAATGCCCTTATTAGTGCAGAGGTTGCGCAAAAATATAGTCTTCCTATGATAGCTCTAAGCCCGCTTGAAAACCTTACCAGCAAGGGAGAATTTGTCTTTCGGGATTGCCTGACCAAATCCGCTCAGGTGGACGCCATTCTTGAATGGGCAATGGATGAGGAAGGTTTAAACAAATTTGCGGTTCTTTATCCAGACGATAAATATGGGAGCGAGTTTGCCCAAATCTTTGCCCAAAAGCTCGCAGAGAAAGGTGGAGAGCTGGTAAAAAGCGTGCCCTATCCTGCAGAAGCAACAGATATTGGCAATGAGATTGAAAGGCTTTTAAGTGAGGAGTGGCTTGAGTTTAAAAAAGAGCATCCAGAAGAGGCAGAGCAGAAGGAGCCAGAGCTTGAATTTGACTGCCTGTTCATTCCAGACAGTTGGAACAAAATTGCTCTTATTGTTCCTCAGCTTCTTTTTCATCAGATTTCCACTCAACTTTTGGGCACAAGTAGCTGGCATTCAGTAAAAATTTTTGAATACTGCCGAGCTGAATATCTTGAAGGAGCGGTTTTTGTTGACCTATTTGCTCCGGAGGCAAAGATTGAAAAATTTGATGATTATCAGTTTTATTATCGCCAGCTTTTTCAGGAAGAGCCCAGCATCGCTGACCTTCAGGCTTATGAGACAATGTCTATTTTGATTGATTTGCTGGAAAAATATCAGCCTAAAAGCCGAAGAGAACTTGCTGATTTAATCCCCCAAATTAGGGGGTGGGAAGGTCCGCTTGGAGAGGTTTGGGTGGATAGTGCAGGTGAATTCAATCATCATCTGCATATCTTTAAGATTAAAAAGGGAAAATTTGTGGTAATTCATTAGGCAACTTTTTTAACAGCTTGTGAAAGCTTTTGGTCTAAAAGCTGTAGTTGAAACAGTGCGGTTTCCCGCCAGGCGCTTTTCGGAAAGCGTTCCAAAAACTGGAAATATTTTTCCTGAGCGAGAATAGGGAGTTTGAGCTTTTCTGCATAAATCCTTGCCAGATGTAGATATGCCTGTTGCAGGTATTTGGGATGATGATGGCTAAAAGAGCGCTCCCATTCATCAATTAATTTTTCTAGTGCTCTGGAAGCGAGGAGGTATTCTCCTTGAACACAGAGCTTCTGACAGATAATAAGCTGAAGTTTAGGTGAAAAGATTTTATGATAGCGGGCAAAATATTCCTTAAAAACAAAGGTTGCTTCCTTTAAGCGATGGGCTTCAAAATAACCGTAGATTGCACGGCAGTAATAAATTTGAGCAGAGCGAACATCTCCTTGGCGATAGAGTTCCCGAGCAAGGAGGTAATTTTTTCTGGCAGATTGGTTTTTTAGTTTTTTTCTTTTAACAAGCTGGTGGAATTCTCTTTTTAAGATAAAAAGAGCCACGCCCACAAAGCAGGGGATGATGAATAAGAAGATTTTTTTATCAAAGAATTTTAAAGAGAAGCAAACAGTGCTGAATACTGCACCGGCAAGTGAGTAAGTAAGAGCAAGATAGGCGCCTTTTGGAAATTTTTTCATTTCTCCCCCCTCCCAAAATTTAAGATGACGGCTAAATTTCAGAGGATTCAAAGATTTGATTTCATACTATTAAATTCTCATAATTTAAGGTAGAATATGTAAAAAGAGGAGGAGCTGTAATGAAAAAAGCAGTGTCCGCAGTGATGGTAATTTTAGCTTTAACTTTTCTAGGAGCTATTCCGCCTACTGCAGACTCTCCTGAAGCTTGGAAGGGACTGACCGCAGAGCAGATAAAAAAGGTCAAGCAGGGAGAGATTGTTATTTTAACTAAGCAGAAGGGCGGAGAGGAAGAGAGATTTATCAAAGCGGCAATGATAATAAATCAGCCCATAGATGTGGTCTGGAATCTTCTCTGCCAGACTTGGCGTCAGGAAGAATACCTGCCAGGGCTTATTTCCAGCCCATTGATAGAGAAGCACAAAGATTGGAACATAGTTGAATTCAATGTAAAGGTGCTTTTTATTAAGATAAACTATCGGGTAAAGCATTATATTGATTCTGAACATTATTACCTGCACTGGAATCTAGACCCAAGCTACCACAATGACCTCAAGCACCTTGAAGGTTATTACTGGCTCTACAAAATTGATGATAAGCACACTTTGATAAGATACGGAACAGTGGTTGTAGTAAGTGAGCTTATTCCTCGCTCCATTCAAGATGCGCTGACAAAAAGAGACCTTCCAAAAAACTTACAAGCGGTTAAAAAATGGCTGGATTCAGCAGGAACATATAAAAAGCCAGACTATCAAAAATTAAAGAAAGCAAGTTGATTTACAACTTAAAATCGTTATCATATAATATAAACTAGAAACCGAATAAATTATTTAGCATCTTAATAAACAAGTGGATAAAGTTAAAGTTGCTTTAAAAGTTAAAATAAAAATTTGAATTTGACATTTTTAGAAAAAAAGCTAAAATGTTTCCAAAACTTTAAATCAAATATAGGAGGTGGAAAGTGAAGACCTTTGCTGAAAGATTTGCGTCGCTCAGGTATCCTGGGGAGACCCAGAAGGAGTTTGCAGACCGACTGGGCATCACACAGGCATCCATTAGCAGGTATCTCAGGGGTCAACAGCCTGACCGAGAATCTCTTGAAAAAATCGCGGTTGCAACAGGCGTAAGTGTTGATTGGCTTCTGACAGGTAAGGAGCCGGAAATTGACCCAGAAGTTGAGGGCATCATTCGGAAAGTAGGAGCTCGTATGGCAAAGCCTGTTGAGGACAAGGAGTGGGCAGAAGTTGCTCTCACTTATCTGGATGAGATGAAATCACTCACCAAAGAAGAAAAGGAATATATCAAGCATATGTTGCGCGACCTGATTAATGACCCAGAACGCAGGGAAAAATTAATTGATTACTGGAACTTCCTGCGATTCAAAGAAAAGTCCCCAGAAATGCCTGTGCCCAAACGCAAAAGAAGAAAGAAATCTTAAGTTCTGCTAATTACTTAATTTTTGGGATGCCTGAGCTGAGCCGAGTTTTCATCATCATTGGTGCAATCTTAATCCTTATAGGGATTTTGTTTGCTCTTTTTACTCATACGCCAAAATGGCTTTCTTGGCTGGGGCATCTTCCGGGTGATATAAGGATTGAGCGGGATAATTTTAGGTTTTACTTTCCTATTACAACTTGTCTTTTGCTCAGCGCCCTACTTACTTTGATTTTTTGGTTGATTACAAGGCGGTGATTTTTTGGCTGGCTCGTTCAAAAAGAGCCCTATAGGAAGAGCAATAAATAGATTTTTTTGGGTCTGGATTATCTTTAAGTTTTCTTTCCCGCAAGCATCCGCCCCAGCACAATCTTAGCCATTTGCAGGCTCGGCAGGAAGGGCTGAGCCAGTGTTTGCGGACAGAGAAGCTCTGCTGGCGCTTTTTAAAGGACTTTACTAAGCTTTTATTGTCGCTAATATTTCCCAATAATAAGTCTTTTTTCACGAAAAAATCGCAAGGGTAGAGGTCGCCGTTATGTTCAACCACAAGATAGGCAGAGCAATGCTCAGAGAAGATGCAGGGACGGTCTATGGTTTTGGGTGAGATTAACCAATCAAACTCCCGAATGGATATTCTCCGATTATCTTCCCACCATCTTTCAAATAGCTCTATGAGAAATTCCCTGTATTCTTCAGGAGAGGGAGAAAAATCCGCCAGCTTGCCTGTTTCCGGGTCTGGCTCAAGAGCAGGAATGAATTGCAGATAATTCAAATGAGCATCTTTAAAGAATTTGTAAAGCTCACCTGCCTTGCTGGCACTATTTTTCGTTACCATACAAAGAATATTAAATTCCACTTGTTTTTTTCTTAAAATCTCTACCGCTCGCCATACTCTATCAAAGCTACCTTTTCCAGAAGAAGTCTTGCGATAAAAATTATGAACCTGCTCGGGACCATCAAGGCTCAATCCCACAAGGAAATTGTTTTGGGCAAAAAATTCTGCCCAGTTTTCATCAATGAGAATTCCATTGGTCTGAAAAGCGTTTCCAATTACCTGCTCGGGTCTTGCGTATCTTTTTTCTAGCTCAACTGCTTTTTTAAAGAATTCCAGCCCGCAAAGGGTGGGCTCTCCACCCTGCCAGATGAAAACTGAAAGCGGAAAACCAAGCTCAAGATATTGCTTGATTAATCTTTCCAAAACACCTTCATTCATCTGATGCCGGGTTTTTGAAGGATAAATCTCTTCTGTTTTCAGATAAAAGCAATAGGTGCAGGAGAGATTACAATCCCAGCTCGTGGGCTTGACCAGTAGCTGAAAGGGTTTTAGCTTTGGCATCAGTAAAGTATAGTTTTTGCAAAAGCATAACTCAACCAGCTCATCTTTTTATCTTGAATAAAAGGTGATAAAATGAAGCTGATGCGGATGAAAGATATAATCTGGGCTTTGGGGCTGGCTTTGATTTTTTCCTGCACGCATCGCAATCCTGAAGAAATAATCAAGCTGGTTGATGAGCAGATTTATTATCCTCAAAAGCAGGGCTTGAACAGCCTTATCTGCGATGTTCACAGCCCCTATATTGATGAGATGTTTTCTCGGCTAAAAGAAAGTTATAAAGGCAGTGAGAAAATCCTCAATCAGCTTGATGTAAAAATTGAATTTTACTGGAGAAAAGGTTATGGCTCTCAGTATGTTATCAGGGGCATTCCCAGGCAGTTAAGCAATCTTCGCACCTCAATAAAAGAGGTTTTTAAAGGAACCGATATCCTGATTATCCCGCCAACCGAGCAGGAGCAATTCAGAGGTTATAAATTAACTCTGAGCAAGAAAAGAGGAAAGATAGAAATCATCGGTGAAGACCCCAACCCAAAATCTGAGCTTCGCAAGTATTGCATTGTGGTTGAGCCGAAGAGTTGGCTGATTGTTCAGCGAAAATTTTACACCAAAAAATTTATCTCATATTCCACTCCGCGGTTTGCTCTCTGGAAAGGAAAAAGATATACAACAAGAAGTGATACCATTCAGCATTTTGAAAGTTCTGAGGATTTTCGTAGTTGGGTCAAGCTGGAGTATCAGGAGCTGGGCGGGTTTTGGCTGGTAAGCAAAATAACTTATAAATTTGAGCTTGCGCCAAGCGGAAAGCGAGTTGCAGGTCCTGTAGAAATAGATTTTACCAATTGCCGAATCAATCCACCCATTCCCATTGACCGCTTTGAGAAGGGAAAGATGGTTTTTGTTGAGCCTGAAAAGCCCATAACTATCCCTGTGCCTCAAGAAAAGGAAAAGCCCATTCCAAAAGAAGAAAATCGCTATTAAGATAAAGCGGAAGAATTTTCAGCTCAATTGACCAAAAGGCATTCGGTCATAATCAAGGCGTGATAATCAGTCCTTTTTGAGACGGAAGAATCTCCTTTATCTTGGGAAAATGCCTGAGCAGAATTTTCTGGACAAAATCTTTTGTAGATAGATGGGTTAAGTTTTTGCCCAAAAGATAAGCGGTTTGAGCTAGGTTTTGCTCGCCCTGTTCTGCCAGAACTACTGCCAGTTCCCAAAGAGAATATCTTAGCTCGTCCTGATATCCATTAATAGCCTGTTCAATGTATTTATTTAAAATATCTTGGATTCGCTCTCTGAACTGCTCTTGATTTAGCTGAATGGGGCTGGTAAACGCGTTTTCAAGCTCACTAGAGCATTGACTGACCAGCTCTGGAGCAAACACCCATTCTTTGCAAAGATGATGATTAAAAAGCCGGTCAATATCAAAAGGCGGATTTTCTTCTTTCTCAGCGATTAATTGATGGGCAGGATGAGATTCCCAATCTTTTGGCTCAATGGATATGCCAAGTTTTTCCAAAGCCATTTCAAAATCTTTTTTAAGCTTTTCATCTTGGGTCTTTGCTTGAACAAATCCTGCTATCCAGAGAAAGTAAGATTCTGCAATAGATAAAAGGCTTTTAAGAGCAATGCGCTGGCTGAATCTTTCCACAATTCTCTTTGCCTCTTTTTCTGGGCTTTGCAAAAGCTTTATCTCCATCAAACCCTTTTTAGGCTGATGATGAACAATCATAAGATGGCTGGTGCGGGCTGAGCTTAAAAAATAAAAAACCACCTGCTCAGCCAAAAACCCCTGCGAAGGTGTTGCCTGTATCCATTTTTTAAGAAATATTTTTTCAATACCTGCTCGCTTGGGGGCTGGCTTTTCTTTTTCCAGCTCTATCTCTATCCCCTGCGAGCGAAGTTGATGAAGAGCTTTTTTAAATAATTTGGATTTTTCTTTCTCAAGCTCAAATTGAGCGAGCTTTTTGAAAAACTCTTCTGCCTTCTGCTCAATAAGATAACCAAGCACAGCACCAAATCCAGCTAAAGACAAAGAGCTGAGTTGCTCTTTGGCAATCTCTCCTTTTTGGTCTTTTATCTTTTTAAGAAGCTCAAGCTCTGGCTCAAGCTCTTTTTCTCCCAGCTCAACTGCTTTTTGTAAAACTTCTATTCGCTCACTTAAAGAAAGAGATTCATTTTGAGCTAGCCTTTTTAAAAGAGAGGTATCTTTGCCTGCAACAGCCTGTTCAAGCAGTTTTTCAATCCTTTTCCGCATAGCTTGCTTTTATACCATCATTTAATTTTTCTACCAAATGATGAGCGGAAAGAACAGAGATTTTTTAATTGCCTGCTGTTAAGAGCGGTCGCCTGCGGAAAAGTTTTGCTAAGAGAAATTTTTAGTTGGAGCCTGACCAGATGAGCAGGACAGGAAAACTTGCAATCTGAGCTACCAAATCGCCAAACCGGCTGACAGGAAAAAGCCAAAAGTCTGCGAATAATCTCATGTTCATCAACCTTTGCAGAAGCTGGAAAAACAAATACTTTAGTGAGAGAAACATTTTCATCTTTCAGAAGATAATCAATATGCCAGAAAAGTTTTTTAGAACTTTTCAGATGTCGGCACAGCCTTGCTGGTAGCGCCCTTTGCGCACTGCCTGCATAGGCGTATCTTCCTTTTTTAAACTCCATTTCTCCAAGCGAGCCAATCCTAAGCCTGATATCTTTTCTCACCGAGATAATCAAAAGGTAAAATCCTTTATCTGGAAGATGCATAGGTTCATAAAAAGCTGATTACTTATTCACCGCTTTCAACACAGCTAGTATTAAGCCATTTTTCCGGGTCTATGGCTTTGCTGTGATGGCGGAGCTCAAAATAAAGATAAGTGCCCTTTAAACTCCCTGTATCGCCAACATAGCCGATTTTGTCGCCTTTGTTTACTACTTCTCCCTGCTGGCAGATGATTTGGTCAAGATGAGCATAAAGCGAGTAATAGCTTGAGCCATGGTCAATGATTACCAGATTCCCATATCCACGAAACCAGTCAGCATAAACAACTTCACCAGCATAAATAGCCCGAACAGGCGTGCCACGGGGCGCACGAATATCTATGCCTTTGTGAAAAGTTTTGGTGTGAAAAGTTGGGTCTATTCGCTCTCCAAAATGTTCCTCAATTTCTCCTTTGCAAGGAAGGCAGAGCCTGCTTTTGAAATATTCAAACTCGCTTTTTTTCTTTTTTTTGCGAGCAATCCAAAAGAGCTTTCTCTCTAGCGACCTTCGGGCAGAATCTAGCTCAGCAATTGCTTTTAGGTGCATCTGCTTTTCTTTGTTAATCCGCTCAATTAGTTTCTTCTTTTCCTTCTTTTCTTTTTCCAGCTCTTTTTTTGCCCAGCTTTGAGCAGAAATGTTGGCTTTAAGCTGAGCCTGCTTTTCTTTTAATTCCCTTTGCTTTTGCGAAAGAAGGGAAAGGCTTTGTTGATATTGCTCAATTAATTCCTCATCTGCCTCAACTATTCTTCCCAGATATTCATCACGAAGCACAAGCTCGTTTAGGTTTTCTGAGGAAAAAAGCACCTGCACAACTCCAACCTCTCCCATTTCATACCTTGCCCGAAGCCTTTGCGACAAAACTTTCTTTTGTGCATCTATTTGGAGCTGAAGCTCTTTGGTTTCTTTTTCCAGCTCTTTTAGCTTTTGTTCCAGATTTCTTTGCTCGCCTTTAAGCTCTTTGATTTTTTGGTCATAAAGCCTGATTTTTTTCTCTACCGCTTCCAGCTCAGCTAGAATCTGCTTTTGCTTTTTGGTCTTTTCCTCAATGGCTTTCTTTTCTTTTTCTATTTCTTTTTTAATGCGCTCAAGCTCGTCTTTAGCTGAATTGGCAGATAAGAAAAGGACAGAAAGTGCAACAAGAACCAACACAAAAACAGCCCTGAAATTTATTTTTATCATTTTCATACCTTAAGATATTCCTGAAAGCTGACCATACTTCCTAAAACTCCGAGAACACCAGCAGAGATAATCATTCCTAAAATCTGGCTGGGAGAAAGAAATACAATTCCCGACTCGCTCAAAAGCTGAAAAGGAAGCTGGATAGTTTTATGAAAAGCGAGCCACAAAATCCAGAGGAAAAATATAGAGATAATGCTGGCTGAAATTGCCTGAGTCATTCCCTCTAAAAGAAAAGGTATGCGCAAGAACCTGTCAGTTGCTCCTACCAGCTTCATAATGCTGATTTCTTCCTGGCGAGAATAAACCGTAAGCTTGACCGTGTTGTAAATAATAAATCCACTGGCAAGGAAAATCAGCCCGCCAATACCTGCAACCAGTATTCTGAAAATTCTTACCAGATTTAAAAAATTCTTGAGCCAGCGCTGACCATAAAGCACGCTTTCTACTTGAGGTAGTTTTTTTAATTTTTCTGCCAGTGACTTTATCTCCTCAATACTGCGAGCCTGTTTTTTAAGAGTAATCTCAAAACTTGCGGGAAGAGGATTTTTTTCCAAGCCATCAACGATTTTTGAGCGTGAGCCAAGCATTTTTTTTAGTCGCTTTAGCGCCTGCTTTTTGGAGATAAAGCGCAATCTAGCTACCTGCGGATAGGTATAAATTTTTTTCTCAAGGGCTTTAAGGTCTTTCTCTCCAAGACCATCTTTTAAAAAAACCACCAGCTGAATTTGCTCTCCCCATTTTTCAACCACCTGACTGAGATTAACCGCTACTAAAAGAAAAAGCCCAAGAATAAAAAAAGCAAATGAAATAACCGCAATGGAAAAAAGATTTAACTTGTAATTAGAGCGAATATTCTGCCAGTAAAGCCTGAAGGCAAAGCCAGCTTTCACCACCCTCTCCCCAGTTCAAATTCAGATTTTACCTGCTTGGTATCGCTCACAAGCACTCCACGATTAAGGCTAACCACTCGTCGGGAATACTGCTCTATTAAATTCCTATCGTGAGTGGCAAAAATAACAGTTGTTCCTCTATCATTTATCTCTAAAAAAAGCTTCATTATCTCTTGGGTAATATCCGGGTCTAAATTTCCTGTTGGCTCATCAGCAAGGAGAATTTGAGGTTGATTGACCAAAGCGCGGGCAATGGCTATTCTTTGCTGTTCACCGCCTGAGAGCTTTTGCGGATAAGAATCTAGGCGATGATGAAGCTGAACACGCTTTAGGGTCAAAAGCACCCTTCGCCTGATTTCCTTTCTCGGCAAGCCCATAATCTCAAGAACAAACGCTACATTCTCATAAACCGTCCAGTAATTAATAAGCTTAAAGTCCTGAAAAACCACGCCGATTTGTCTTCGCAAAAAAGGTATATCACGCTTTTTTATTCTGGTAATATTCCTTCCCGCAATTAAAATCTGACCGCTGGTAGGACGCTCTGCGCAAAATAGGAGCTTTAAAAGCGTGGTTTTCCCTGCTCCGCTCGGACCGGTTATAAAAACAAATTCTCCTTTGTCAATCTTGAGGTTTATATCTTGAAGAGCAATGATATCTCTTTCATAGATTTTGCTGATATGATAGAGCTCTATCATTCCCTGCTTTTCCGCTCCGCCTGCTTCGCCCTACTTTTTCTCCTCTTCTTCCAGCTGTTTGGCAAGAAAACTGAGGATGACCTCATCAAGGCTTTTATTTGAGATGAGGTCTGCGCCAAAAATATCCTCGTCTTTGAGCTCCTCTCCCTCTTTTAAATCTATGGTTTTGGTGGCAGGCTTTTCTTTTACCTGTTCTGCTGGCGGTGGTGGTGGTGCTTTGGGCTTAGCTTCTTCCTTTGGTGGCGTGGGTGCGATTCCTCTTTTTTCAAGTTCTGCCCGGACTAGTGGGTGATTATCATAAACGCCGTCTTTTAGCTCACGGAGCATCTGCTTGTGCTGTTCCTGCATAAGCTCACGAACAACATCCTGAAGCCTTTCGTGCTTGATTATATCAGCATAGCTGACCTTCTTGCGGGCAATAATGTTCCCGCCGAGAAAAAGAAGAGTGATGATGTGAGGATTATTAATTCCGCTGTCTTCAGTCTGGATATGAAAAATAAGACCTTTATATTTGATATTGTGGTTGTAGCCGGGAAGCATTGTCATTTTAGGTGTGTTCGCCATCCTAATCTTGAATTTTAGCTAATTTTTTAGCTCTGTCAAAGGGGTTTTTAATCGCTTATTAATCTCAAAATCATTCTTCCTTTTCCAGGTTTTTCCCTTTCAAGATTGAAGGAATAAGTGAATGAATGATAAACTTAAAAAAATTAAGTAGGAAAATGGCAAAAATCAATAATATAAAACCATGTTCAAAATGCATTGAAGAAATAAAACCTGGAACAGCTATGCGACCTCTGTTAGCACTTTGGGGTTCAGATTTATGCTGGAGGCATTTGCAAGAGCAGGGAAAAGATGAAGTTGATAATTGGCGTAAAAGGGTTTTTGAAAATAAAGAGAATCTTGAAGGAGCAAATTTAAGGGAAGCTGACTTGAGTTGGGAGGCTTATGAAAAGATTGGTTTGCAGGCTGATTTTTATTTCGCAAATTTTA
>CAZQJX010000062.1:0-14620 GCA_964592965.1 uncultured bacterium | reverse complement strand
AGCGCAGAAAAAGCTATAGAAAAACTCTTAAAGAACGAGCTTGAGCCTTTAATTCAGCCTACTCATTCTTCAGAAGAAAAACTTCGCTCACAAAGTTAAAAGGAGGGAGAAGCTATGCCTATCTATGAATATCGCTGTCGCAGGTGCGGAAAAATAAGTGAGTTATTGGTTGGAGTAGGTAGCTATGCTGATGAGCTTAAATGCTCTCATTGCGGAAGCACAGACCTAGAAAAGCTAATGAGCGCACCAGCAGGATTTTCTTTTAGCCAAAAAAGCGGGGGACTTGCCTGCGGGCGCACAACAACCTGTTGTGGAAGAAGCGAGCCCTGCGAAAAACCACCCTGTAAAAAATAACCAAAATTTTATAGTAAGCTCGCTAATTTAACTGAAAGAATTAGGCAAATGTTTTATCTGTATTTATAATAGAATTTTAATCTATAAAATAGTTTTACAATACCAATTAGCAACAAAGTGTTTATCTACAATTAAAATATGGAAGCCAGAAAGAACCAAGATTTAATTTGCTAAACTTTTTCTCGCCTTCCGCCAATCTCTAGATAAAAACAGATTATGACCGCAAAATCTCTCTACCCTTCCACCAATCTCTAAGCACAGCCAAAACGCGAACCGCATCTTCAGGTCGGTCATAAATAGGATAAACTGTTTGAGCATACAGTTCGGGTCGGGAAGGATAAGGACTGATGAGAACGAAGCCCACAGGCTTTTGCGTGCGCTCAACCAGCTGATTAAATTCTCCTACCAAATCGCGCTGAATTTGCGCCAAGCTCGGATAAAGCTTTCTTACCTCAGGGTCGCGGTGAACATACGCCATAACCATTCCATCAAATTCTTTACGGGAAAGAAGCTCCAAAAGAAATTTATGCTGAAGCTCTGCGCTATAAAGGTCGCCGAAATCAAGCGGGTTTTTAAATTCAATCACTCCTGCCCTTCGGTGCTGAGAATATTTCTGCACTAAATCTTTAGGAAGAGGCGGAAGCTCAAACCCTTCCCTCCAAGCAAGGTCTGAAAGAACCACACTGAGCCCGCCACTGGGAGAGACAGCCAAGAGCCGATTGCCCTTCATTGGTGGCATCTGAAAAGCCCGAGCAATGTTAAGCATATCAACAAGCGACTCTGCCCATACCACATTTGCTTGGCGAAATGCACCTCTTAAAACCAGCTCATCATTGCGGAGCGCACCTGTATGAGAGCGGGAGCTTTCCACACCATAAGGCGTAATGCCTGCCATATAGACAATGACGGGCTTGGCTGAGCGCTTTGCCAGCTCTATAAATTCCCTTCCTCTTCGCAGGTCTTCAAGGTAAAAGCAGATGATATTGGTCTCTTTGTCTTCCACCAAATATTCAAGAAAATCCACCTCATCTAAAACAGTTTTATTGCCCACGCTCACGAATTTACCGAGCGGAAAAGCCTCTGCGCTCATTAAAGTTGAAAGGGAAGTGCCCACACCACCGCTCTGAGAGATAAAAGCAATCTTTCCACGACGAGGCAAATCCAGCGGATAAAAGCTAAGGCAAAGACCATTTAAGCGGTTAGCAGTGCCAATGCAATTAGGACCAATTAGATAAAGCCCCTTTTCCCTGCAAATGGTTTTAACCTGCTCTGCCAGCTCTTTTCCTTCAGGCTTTCCTGTTTCTTCAAATCCTGCGCTAGTCACTGCTATATGGCGGATACCTTTTTGTGCGCAGTCTAAAAGAATTTTTGGCACAAGCTCAGCTCGGGTTAAAATCAAAGCCAGCTCTGGTTTTTCTGGTAGCTCATCAAGTGAGGTATAAATCTTTACCCCGTCATTTTCGCCTGCACGAGGACTAATACCAAAAACCTTTCCCTCATATCCCCATCGCCTGAGATTGGCAAGCACATTGCGGGCAAGATTTGCAGGCGAGGGGCTCAGCCCGAAAATCACAAGCGAGCGGGCATAAAAGAAGGCATCAAAATCTTTCTTCATTGTTTTAAACCTTAAAACTTCTTTTGGGTGGACTGCGAACTAGCTCAGATACTTAGCCTTATTTTCAAGAATATATTGCCCTGTTCTTGTTGCCAGCGCCATTATAGTTTCCTGCGGGTTAACTCCAAGCGATGTGGGAATAATCCCGCCGTCAACAATAAAAAGCCTACTTACCTCGTGGCACTCACCCCACTGGTCCACCACTCCTCTTCTCGGATTGTCGCACATTCTGGTGGTGCCAAAGGCGTGAACCGTGAGTAGCTCAATTTCCCTCGGCTTGATGTTGTAATCATAAATCTTTTTAATCTCATCTATGCTGTTAATCTCCTGAAGGCTGAAGAAAGGAAGTAAAACCTTGCGCGCACCAGCAGTGAACATTATTTCACTTAAAAGAGCAACTCCTTTAAGGAGCCTTTCAAATTCAATATGGTCAATCTGATAAAAGGCTAAAGCAGAACCCCAAGGAGCACGAATCACCCTGCCATAAGTGGTATCATCAACCAAAATTCCACCAACTACCATATAATTCCAAAGCTCCATCATTTCAAGGTTTTTTTGACCAAAGCTGGGAAGACTCATCGCCACCAGAGAGGGATGAACCCCGCCAAGAGCAAAAAGCAAACCTTCTTCTAAAAATTCATGTATTTGATGACCCTGATGCACTCCTGCCCAGTATCTCACCTCTTGGTCAAAAATGCCAACTACCTTGGTGTTGGGATGGCAGAGAAAATTCTTGCCCACCTGTTTAAAGGCATTTCCTAGCCTTGAGCCTAAAAGAAGTGCTGGGGTCTGAATGGCTCCACCAGCACATATAACCAAATCCGCTTTGATTTTCATTTTGTATTTCTTCTTACCGGTTTCACGGTCAAGAATATGGGCGAGCACTCCTGTAGCTCTTCCATTTTTGGCAAGAATCTTTACTGCCTTGCAATCCGCATAAAGCCTTGCACCTGCTTTTAAAGCCTTGGGAATATAAGTGACGAGCACAGAGCGTTTTTTATCAGTGGGACAGCCAAAAACGCAAAGACCCTCACCGGTGCAATTTTTCTGATTGCGACGATTGCGCCGAATTAAATATCCTAGCTTGGTAGCCGCCTGATGAATGAGCATCTCTGCCTTGCTC
Source organism: uncultured bacterium (assembly GCA_964592965.1). Classification (GTDB taxonomy): domain Bacteria; phylum RBG-13-61-14; class RBG-13-61-14; order RBG-13-61-14; family DRUE01; genus CAZKMM01. The sequence goes on along the minus strand of CAZQJX010000062.1, from coordinate 11,528 downwards.
AAAGTCTCTGGCGCCTGAGGGGCAACATTGATTATCTTTTCAACTTTTTCAAAAAATGGCTCCATTACCTTAGGGGTGATATCCTTTAAGCCGAACTCAAACTGCCAGCGCTTTAAAACTCGCTCTGGAGTGCGCCAGCACATACCACCATTGATTACCGTGGAACCACCTACGCATCTTCCTTCGCTAAAAATTATGCTCGGTGAGCCCAAAATAACCGATGTGCCAGCATCACGATAAAGCATTGGAATAGCCTTGGCAGGATTGGAAGAAAAATCCTTGCTCGTGTAATATCCGCCCTCTTCAAGAATAATCACATCAACTCCTGCCTCTGCCAGCTCCGCAGAAATCGCTCCCCCACCTGCTCCTGAGCCTATCACGCATACCTGACAACGCTCCTCAATATCTTTTGTGATCTTATCGCCAGTAAAAATTCTATCCTCCATTTCTTTCTCCTTTTAGCTTAATTTTTATAGCCGATTGCCTAGAAATTTAGTCATTGAATATAACTATTCAGATTTTTCTTTTATCCTTCCTGGCTCACCTGCTGCTGGGCCCCACCTGCCTTCTTCTTCCAGCTTTTTAAAATAAGCGCAGGCTTCTTCATTGCAAGCCACAGTTGGCTCCTCAGTCACATTTATGCGCTTAAGGTGCTCCTCAAGGTCATAGCCGATATGCTTCATAATCTCTGGATGAGCGTAAAAACCTGTCATACAGATGGCTTTAATCCCTTTGATCAAATCTCTGCGAAGCGCCATTTTGCTTTCAGTCCAGCTAAGCATATATTTTTCACGCTTCTCTAAGCTCATCTTAGAAAAAGGCTTTAGCGAAGGAACAAAAATCAAAGTGCCGTATTCAAGGAGATAAAGCCCAAGAGGAAGAAGAAGCTTCATATGCGAAGGAAGATGACTGATAAAATCATCAACCACTTCAAGCATCTCATCTTCTATTGGTGGGTCAAATCCAGGCTTTCTTGGCTTTAAAACCTCAATCAGCGCCCGAACTATCCGAGCTGTTCTTGAGCTAAGATTTTTATACATCATCGCACCTCTTGATTTTGTTTGTTTCAATATACCAAGAGCACTTTCCCTAGTCAAGAAACTCCCTTAAAACTTAAAATCTTTGTGAGCAAATGAAAAAAGCCTAAGATTCTTTTTACTTCAGTTTTTAAGCCATTTGCTGAGGCAGATAATCTTTACAGCAGGATTGATTCCAAATCCGCAATCAAATTACCAAATGCCAAGGGGTTTTTAGCCCAAGCATTCATTACAAGACTTTTAGCTTGCACGCTATTTCCAACAACATTGATGTTTCCTCAATAGTTCTTGACTATCCCTCTCTTGACCGCTTTATCAGAGAGATAAAAAGGCTATGAATATGTTAGGATGGACCCAATAATTCAGAATTTTCAGAAGGTAAAGCAAAAGTATCTGTCAATGGGCAGGAGCAGGCAAAATCTGCTTTTCAAAAGGCTTTAGAAGCTAATCCAAGCAATCAAATGGCGAGCCTGCTTTTAGCAGAAGCGATTCGTCGCTCCCAAGAGGCGATGCTGGCAAAGGACCACCCTAACAGCTCCATCAGGAAATCTTCTAACTGATTGAAATATACAAAGCAGGAAAGCCGGAAAAAAGCAAACTCCCAAAGATGAATGGACAAGCAGACCCATTACTCCCACTCTCATAGATTTTGAGACCATAGGCAAATTTGGGCTTATGGAAGGAAAAGATGACTTTCTTCGCCTTGCCATCATCAATGCTTTGAAGAAAACAGGCAAGGTAAGAGTGGTTGAGAGGGAAAAGCTGGAAAGGATTATTCAGGAATTAAATCTTTCTTCCAGCGAGCTGACAAGCGATGAAACACGCCTAAACCTGGGAAAGCTCCTGAGCGCACATTTAACAGCAACAGGAAACATCATTTACTCTTTTTTTCATATTTTCCCAAATTATTATATTTGCAGGTTACTAAAAATCTTTTAATAAAGGTGCAAACCCGGTGGAATTGGCAGACGCACTTGATTCAGACTGTGTTGATTGCATTTTCAACAGGTAGTAATGTTTGTTAATTTGTCCTTATATACGCTACTCAGTGAACATCTTTATGCTTTTGATTAAAAAAATCAATCTGACTTTTATTTTAGCTTTTGTTTTTAAGTGAATTTTTATTTCGGAGTCTTTCAGGATTAAATTTTTTAACGTTTTTATTTCTCTGTTTTATGTTTTGACGCTCTTGAAGTTCGTAAAAAAGCTCTTTAGGTTTAGTAATAGGAATCGCCATTATTCTTTTACATCTACGGCATTTTATTTCAATTTGTTCCAGTGTGATTTTGCAAAGCAGACTTCCGCATTGACAGCGAAATTCAACTCTTTCTTTTCCATCTAAATATTTACCACAATTTGGGCATTGAATATCGCCAGGATAAATTATATTCTGACAGTAAGGACAGGTGGTAATTAGAAAATGTTTTTCATCCCTGATTTTTTCACTTTTTTCTGTCATTTTTATTGCTCCTTATAAATTTATTTTTTTTAACGGTTTTGAACAAAGTTTTGGAAGTTGAAAGGCATCAAAAAGATAAATAAATCCTGAATCCAATGCCTCACTTATTACCTGCCTACCGAAAGCTTTACGAAGAAAAAGGTAGCGAGAGGAAAAAATAATAGCATTCCAGCGAGGTTCATAGTGTAGACATAAAGGACGGTCCTTTTTAACAATTAAAAAACGGTTGGGCATACGAAGATCAACAGCCATAACAGTAAAGCTACCTTTTATAAGTTTTAAATACGAACGAAGTTGGGAAAGATAATTACCATCGTATATCCAAGGAGAAATATTATTTATAAACCAAAAAATTATCTCACTATCTACCTGACCTTGGCGTGGGAATTTAAAATAAGCAAAAAGTTGGTCATCGTTTTCAAGTTTTCCATTATGGACACCTATTACATAGTCTATTTTAATAGGATGATTATTACAGTTATTCAATGGAGTGCCTTTGGTTGGCTCTCTGGTATGACCTAAAAGCACTACAGCTTCTTCACAGAGCCGAGAAAGTATTTCATAATATTCAGAGTATTTCACCAATTCTTCAGCAGGAACCGGCTTTTTTAAAAGCCAATGAGAGCCATCCTGATAAATCAGCGCCACACCAGATGCCTCCCTTCCTCGCTCTTGATTAAACAATAAACAGCGAGTGAATGTATCTGCTATTTCTTTCCAGAGAGAAGAAGAACGAGCTTGAGGTAAAAGTAATATTCCTACAAGACCACACATTTTTAGCTAAGAAATATAAAACTGCCTAGATCGTTATCCCAAGTTAATTCCCTGACCTTTTTTAACCGTAATAGTGCTCGTTCTAGTTGTTCAGATGTCAGGTTTAAAATATTACACGCGAGCTTTTTCCATATTTCTTGCGAAGAGCATTGGGTTAATTCAGCAAAATTTATTAGCTCTTCCAATTTAGCATCTATTTCCAATTCATTATGTTCTATTTCTCCAAGTTTGGCTAAAACCTTTGAAATATCCTTCCAGCACCATCCACGGGAGCGAAGAAAAGAAATAGGATTTTCTTTTAAGAATTCTAGTATTTTCAGAGTTGGATTTTGGGGAAAACTGAGAAGTGTACTGCGTAAAAGATTAATAAGGGTCTCTGCTCCCTTTTTTAGTTGTTGATAATCATCTGATGTTAAAGAGGTGGTATCACTTTCTGCCAATGTGCCATCATTATTACTTAGTTTATTTAAAAGAAGAACCTTTCTTTTCCATAATTCATTATCAGCTATTTGTATGAGTCCCAAATAAGAAATGTCAATGGCACAAATTAAAATTGCAAGGCAAAGAAATATTTTCGCGACAAGAGAGGTAGGACATAGGTCAGCATCTGGAAAACGAAGTTCAATATGAAGGTTAGTTATATCACCTTTTTTATTAAAATCAAGATGTTGTAAATTTAAAAAATTTTGGTGTTCAGGAACTTGATTACTCTGACGAAGAAAAGCTTGAATTTCTTTTAAAGAAAAGGAGCCTGCTTCCCATTTAATAAGCTCAAGATGGCTGTTATGATTTCTCCTTCGGCAAATACCACGAGGTCGTTCGCCAGCACTAGTTAGATATTTCAATTCAGAAGCAAAGAATCTAATAAAGTTCCAAAAATTTTCAAGTATTATGGAAGGAACAGGCTCCAGCAGGGTTTCACAAAGAAAATGGAAATGAAGCCCGCAAGTAGCTTTTGTTCTTGCTCCTAAAAGAGCGAGAATAGAAAGTATTTTATTATATTGGGTTAAAAGAAAAGGATAATACGGCACACTGCCAATAACCTGAATTTCAATTCCACAATGTTCAATTATAACATCATAAACACCATATTCACCAAAATAATGATAGTTACGAGTAGGACAAAGAAGTTCTTTTAATTCACGATGAAAATTATCTCTCTGTTTGCCTCGGGGAATAGCAACTTCTATTTCCGATGCTACTTTGAGGTTATGAAGCAAAAAGTTTTTCCAAAATTTTACTTGGAAAGCTCCGAGGCTTTTATCACCTCTGTTTACTTTCAGTCCAGAATTTAGAAGAAGGGGGGCGAGGGGGTGAGTCCTCGCCCCCGATGCTGGCTTTAAAACAGTTGAAACTGAAGAGCGCATTTTTTGTTATCCGGATCGCATTCTATTTTGCTTATTTTTGATTTAAGCCCTAGCCTCTTGCGCATGGCAGCAGCGGCAATATTCAAATATGGGCACATAAATGGCTTAATGCCATCTCTGATTAAATCAGCTTCTACCTTGCTTAAAATACAATTCTCAACTTTCATTCCCACTGAATTATCTTCTTTAATTATCTCAAACTTAGTAGCAATACCGATTTCATCAATAAAAATTCGTCCAATTTCATTGAGAATATCTTGCGGGTCCTCCCCTGCAATCTCCAATCCCATTGTTTTCTCCATTTCTTCAAGCATACCTTCTCCGACGAGGGTGCTGGTAGCAAGAGCAGATTCTCCAAGAAGTTCCCAAAGACCTTTTTCCAAGCCATAAATAATCATCGCGTTTATCTTGGCTAAGTTCCGTTTTTTTTCTTCTTCAGTAGCCATAACTCCCCCTCCTTTAATTTTTTGTTTTAAATAAGTTCTTCTATCTGTTCACTTACTCTTCTGGCTAACATATTAATCATTCCCACATTAGCCCCTGCTTTAGCAATTACTCCCAACACAGCGGTTCCACCTGCATCATAAAGATAAATGGCGCCATTTGAACCTGTCAGAGAAAGCTCCTGAAACTCACCCTGCTGAAGGGTTTCCACAGTTCTCTTGCCCAATCCAAGAAGAGCTGCTACCGAAGCACCTAACCTGTTGGGGTCTGAACCTCTAGCAGGTAGATTAGCAGCAATAACCAATCCATCAGAACCAACCAAAGCAGCACCTTCAATATCAGGGGAACCTTCCACTATCTCACCTAAGAGACTCTCAATAGTCTCCATCACTTTGGGCATTTCCATCACCTCCTTTTTAGTTTTTTCTTCCTTTTCCTCTTCTAAAAATGAAAAGTCTAAATCCAATTCTGCTTCTTCAGGAGGAGAGCGATTGGATATATCCGCTTCATCCAGTCTTCTTAATCCCTCCATAAGGAGATTGTTCCAGTTTAAATTGATCGTCTCTTTTGGTGGGAAAAGGTTATGTTGAATCTGAAAATACCCACCTTGCCAGCTTAATATGTTGTAAAAAGCCTCTTCGCCTTCAAGCTCATCAACCTCACAATGAACAATCTCTCCCTCTTTGAAATAAATGACTCCTTTTTCACCCCCGCTTTCTACAACAATGGCATTGGTAGCTCTCGCCAAACAATTCATCTGAATTACATCCACTAAGCTCAAACTCGCGACTTTTCCACTAAAACCAGCTTTTTGGTTTTGAATCTTACTTATTTTAAGAGCTCTTTCACAGGTTTCTTCCAGCTCCTCAACTTCAAAAGGCTTTTCTATGTAAGCTAATGAACCGCGAAAATGTGCTTCTTCTTTAATCTCAGGAAGACTATATCCTGTCATAACTACAACCCCGATTTCTGGGAATTGAGAGCGAATTCTGCTCAAAAGCTCCAATCCACTGATCCCACCCATTTTTATATCTGTGACTACTAAATCTGGCTTGTCTTTCTTAATAAATTCAAGAGCCTCCTCGCCACTGAAAACTGCTTCGGCAATAAATTTACCCCTTGCATTTAAACTTTGTGCAAGGGTAAGGGCAAGCTGAGTATCATCATCAACAATTAATATTCTTTTTGCCTCCATCGCCGCCTTCTATCCAGCCAAAATGTTTATCAGCACTATCTTGGCTGAATAAAGGAGATAAATTCGGCTTTACAAAATTAATCTGGCAAGAGGGAGCTTCTTCCTCTAATGATGGTGCTAAAAGGCGCACCGTAAAAGTTGAACCCAAACCAGGTTGACTCTGAACAATTATCTCTCCGCCCACTTCTTCTACAATCTTTCGTGCTATTGCCAAACCAAGCCCAGTACCAAAACGCTTGGTGGTATAAAATGGCTCAAAAATCCTATCTAGGTCATCAGGAGAAATTCCTACCCCTGAGTCAATAAAAGAAATCTCCACCAAATTTTGAGTAAGAGAGGGCTTGCGCTTTAACTCCTCTTTGCACCTATTAATCTCAATTTTAAGCCCTCCACCCGCAGGCATTGCTTGAATGGCATTCATAATCAAATTGATAAAAACCTGCTCCAATTGGGTAGGGTCACATATTGCTTTAATACTGTGGTCAGCACATTCCACTTCCACTCTTACATTGCTTTGCTCAAGCTGAGGTTTTAAAAGGAAAATGGCTCGCTCCAATATCTCATACACAGGATAAGGTTTAACCCGCTCATAATTACAGGGTCGAGAAAAATGGAGAATCTCCTTTAAAGAACTGTTCATTCGGTCAAGTTCAGAAAGAATCGTCTCAAAAAATTTTTTATCCTGCTCAGAAATCTCCAGTCTCTCTTTTAATGTGGTTAAACCAAGCTTTATACTAGTAAGAGGGTTTTTAAATTCGTGAGCAATCCAGCTGAGCATCTCTCCCAATCGAGCAAGATGTTGAAGTCTTTGCATCTCTCTTTCTACTGCTTCCTGCTGGGTAAGGTCTGTAAAAATAGCTCCTACTCCTTTTAATTGCTTTTCTCTTCCCCAAAGTGGAATAGTGCTCAGACCCAGAATAAGCTCTCTGCCATTGGCAAGCTTAACCTGAATTTTACGGCGATGAACTCCTTCTCCTTTATAAAGCGTTAAAAGAAGAGGGTTGTGCTCCTCATTAATCGGTATCATAATCTCATCAAGATGTTTCCCCTGAACCTCATCCCATTTCATTGCCAAAATCTTTTCTCCTGCTGGGTTTAAAAACACAACTTTTGCTTCTGTATCTATAACAACAACTCCGCTGGCTAAATTCTCAATGATGGATTGAAAGGACCCCTGCTCTAACAGAAACATCTCTTTCTTCTCTCTTTTTTCCTTATGAGCGTACAACATTTTCCCCTCCTTAAGCTGAAAGCCGTTCCTCTAGTTGCAGAAGCTTTTTGAATAGCTCTACATCAAAGGGCTTTTCAAAAAGCATTATCCCTTTTTCTTTTGCTTTTATCTTTCGTTCAAAAGTTAAATCTTTGGTTAATAAAATCAGCTCACATTCCGGCTGATACATATCTAAAAGCTCCTTGATCTCCCATCCTTGTTCATTGCCCGGCTCCAACTCTATCTCGCAAATCACCCAATCAAAAACCAAAGTGGATATAGTAATTTTCGCTTCCTGAAAAGTGGAGCAGGTTACGACAACCGTTTTCTTGTATAGGGAGAAATAATCCAGAAACGCCCTTCGAATAGAAGGGTCTGGGTCTATTACTAGTATTTTGGTTAACCTTTCCATTGAGATTTTTTCCTTTCTGTTCTAAACACCTTATAAAAATTTTTCAGAAATTTTTAGGTTTCAAGAACTATACCATTCCAAAAAATTGGACAGTTATAACTATAACTATGTTATGACTGGTGATATAAGCCCTTGAAATTTAAAAGTTTTTAAATTGAGAAAAGGGAAGGAGAAAATTTTTCTTCAAAAGAATCTTTAAAATTAGATTAAAACCGAATTAAAATAAGTTTAATTTTTGTCCAAAAATTGAATAGCGACGAAAATTAAACATCAATTTGGTATTGTTTGATTTTGCTAAGTAAAGTGGTTCGGCTTATTCCTAAAATCTTAGCAGCTTTTGAACGATTACCTTTAGTATATTCTAACACCTTTATAATATGCTCTCTTTCCAGTTCCGCTAATGTTTTCAGTGACTGATTAATCGGTGCTGATTTTTCAGTCCGGTTGGATAGAATTTCTGGAGGTAGGTCCTTTAACTCTATGATTTCATCCTGAGCAAGAAGCACAGCCCTTTCCATTACATTTTTAAGTTCACGAATATTTCCCGGCCAAGAATAATTCAAAAGCATTTCTATTATTTCAGGAGAAAACCCTTTTATTTTTTTGTGCAGACTAAGACCTGCTTGGGCAAGAAAGTATTCTGCTAGCGGGATTATATCCTCTCTTCTTTCCCGTAAAGGTGGGAGTTTTATGGGCATAACATTTAACCGCCAAAACAAATCCTCTCTAAATTCTCCTTTCTTCATTGCATTTTCTAAATCGCGATTAGAAGCGGCAATAACTCTAACATCAACTTTAATCTCTCTCACTCCTCCGACCCTTCTAAATTTTTGTCTTTCAAGCACGCCCAACAGTTTGGGCTGGGTGTTTAGAGGCATCTCTCCAATCTCATCAAGAAAAAGGGTTCCACCATCTGCAATTTCAAATAAGCCTCGTTTAGTGGTATGAGCATCGGTAAAGGCGCCCCGTTCATGACCGAAAAGCTCGGACTCTAAAAGGGTAGGAGTTATAGAAGCGCAATTAATTTCTACAAAAGGCTTGTCACGCCGGGAGCTAAGATAATGAATTAGGCGAGCGATCTCCGTTTTCCCCGTGCCTGTTTCTCCCAGAATTAAAACAGTTAAGTTAGGATTTTCTGCTAAAATTTTTACCAACCTTAAAACCTCTATCATCTTGGGACTTTTAGCCTCCCAAAAGGGCTCTTTGCCATCTTTCCTACCGATTCTCTTCCGCCAATAATCAACCTCGCTACGAATCTGATTTAATACCAATGCCTTTTTTAAAAGAACTTCTAATTGGCGAAATTCAACAGGTTTAGTGATAAAATTCTCCGCACCCAGCTTAATAGCTTCTACAGCAATAGGAATGCTGGCATAGCCTGTAATTACCAAAACAGGGAGATGGGGAGTTATCTTTTTAATCTTTTTTAAAACTTCTAATCCATTCATATCTGGCAGGCGAAGGTCAAGCAAAGCAACATCAAAATCAATTTGAGAGCACAGTCTTAGAGCCTGCCTTCCATCTTCTGCTTCAAATACTTCCCAATCCTTTCTTTCTAAATTCCCTCTAAGACCAAGCCTGATAGCTGGGTCATCATCAACTACTAGAATCCTCGGCACCGCCTTCCCTCCTTACCGGTAAAACAACTTCAAAAACCCCTCCCCAACCCGAAATACAACGGGCACGAATTGTGCCGTTATGTTCTTGAACTATCTTCTTACAAATAGCAAGCCCTATTCCACTTCCCTTACCTGCTGGTTTGGTACTATAAAATAGGTTAAAAATCTTCCTGTGTTCTTTCAACGCCACTCCCGGTCCTTGGTCTCGAATTTGTGTCCATACCCTAACTATATCCTTTCCCCTTCTGACACCAGAGAGAACTAAAATTTCCCCTCCAGCTGGACTAAAATCAATGGCATTCTCTAAAAGGTTAGAGAAAACCTTGCGCATTTGCATCGGGTCTATGTGAACTAGGGGTATCTTATGAAATTCAAATCTTATCTTTAAATCTCGCTTGCTTATGGACTGCTCCATCTCTTTAACAACTTCTTGCCAAAGCTCATTCAAATCCACCCATTGACATTCAAGCTCACTCTTACGACCAAAATCCAAAAGCTTGCCAACCATCTGAAGCATTCTATCTGCCGTCTGTTTTAAAGTTTGTAGTTGAAGTTGTGCTTCAGGTGAGCTTGAAGATAAAAATTGCTCAAGATTATGTGCCAAAAGCTGAATGCCGTATAGAGGACTGCGAATCTCATGTGCCACCTCCAATGCTATCTCTCCCATTGTCATTAATCGCTCTTTAATTCGCTCTTCAATTCTCGCTCGTTTCAAAGAAGATATTTCTGAAGCAATGCCTACCACACCAATTAACTTTCCCCAGCGATTCCGTATCGGCGAAATGTTTACTCCTAAAAGCGTTCTTTTTCTGCCTATTTCGAACCATACTTCTTCACGATATATGGAATTGCCATTTCTTAATACTTGGAAAAAAGGATTATCAGCTTCAGCATTCTTCAACCATACTTTTATAGGCTTTCCAATGATTTTTTCTTGAGCCTCACCCAAAAATTCCGCCATTTTGCGATTAATTCCAACAATTACCCCTTCATCATTTAAAACAATTAAGCCACTAGGAAGTTGGTCCAAAAGCCAGCGAGTGTTCAAAGTAATGCGGTGAGATAAATCCCAGCGAGGAGAAAGCAACTTCTCTTCCATCTCCAAATAAAAATTAATTAATTCCTGTAATTGGGCATAATTGAATACTTGCGATTCACTTTCACCAATAAACACACAATCTTTGTTTTGGACTAACATTAACTGAAGGGCATCCTCTATTTCTGTTTCTGGAGACACAACCGGATACGGCTCTTCCATAACTTCTTCAACTATCCAGTTTGGATGACCTTTTAAAGCACTTCCCCAGCTTATCGTGCCTATCGTCTGCCCAGATTTGCGAACCAAAAGATATCTAAGTTTGTAGCTTCGCATTCGTTTAACTGCATAAGCCAGACTCCGAAAAGGCTGTATAGCAATCCCCTTCCTTTCAGGTAGATTTTTTAATTTCATTAGGCTCTCTCCGGCTTTAAGTTAAATCTTTAGCTTTTTAACCATCCGCAAAGAAATATTTAATTTCATTTTCATAATGTCTTCTTTTCCCATAACCCGCTTTGCTTCTTCAAGAATAATTTTTAGCAGTCTCTGTCTTTCTATCATTTTTAACAGACTTTTTCTGATAAGGAGACAACTAATAGTAGAATCTGAAATTTGAATAAATTCATACTGGTCTGGCGCCAAAGTTAGCGAAAGCCTCTTTGCCGCACGAGTTCCGAGCGGAGAATCCCTACCCACAACAAGCAAATCTTGCATAGGAGGAAATTCAAACTTGCTTATCTCTAATTCTATTATTGCCTCTCGGACCTCCTCTTCTCTGGGCGCCCTCTGGTTTTGTTTACTCATTTCCCCCTCCTTGGTTTTGAATGTTTAATTCAAAACTTTGTTAATACCAAATTACAATTAAACCAAATGAACTTTAACAAAGTCAAGCTTTTTATGTCTGCGACAGTTTGGTGATTCTAAACTTTGAACAAAAAAATTAGGGGATGGTGAAAAAATCTGGCTGGAATTTGG
>CAZQJX010000061.1:0-14794 GCA_964592965.1 uncultured bacterium | reverse complement strand
GCCCGGTGGTTTATGTGATTGGCACTAACCCAATGGTAGCAGGTCCTGACCTTAATGAAGTAAAAAAATCTTTAAGCAATAAAAAATTTCTGGTGGTTCAGGATATTTTTATGACCGAAACAGCAAGGCTTGCTCATCTTGTTCTTCCTGCCTGTGCTTGGGTGGAGCGTGAAGGCGTTTATGCATACATTGATAGAAGGGTCCAAAAGATAAATAAATTGGTTGAGCCTCCAGGAGAAGCTAAACCTGACTGGTGGATTATCTGCCAGCTCGGCAAAAAAATGGGCTACAAGGAGCAATTTAATTTCAACTCTGCCGGAGAGATTTTTGAAGAAATAAGAAAAGTAGTGCCTCAGTATGCAGGGCTTACTTATGAAAAAATAGAGAGCACCCCTGGAGGAATTCAATGGCCTTGTCCCAAAGAAGAGCATCCCGGCACTCCAACTATGTTTATGGAAAAATTCAATACTCCTGATGGAAAAGGTCATTTTCAAGTGGTTAAATGGATTCCACCTGCGGAGATGCCTGACAAAGAATATCCATTTATTCTTACTACAGGAAGAAATCTATTCCATTACCACACAGGCACAATGACTCTCCGCACGCAGAGTTTGAAAAGTGAGGTAGAGGAAGTTTATGTGCAAATTAATCCTTTAGATGCCGAAGAGCTGGGAATTAAAAATGAACAAGAAGTAACTGTTTCCAGCAGGCGTGGAGAGCTTAGGGCAAAAGCTTGGATAACAGAGCAGGTGGCAAAAGGTATGGTGTTTTTGCCGTTCCATTTCGGCAGTCAGCCTGCTAATCTTCTTACCAATCCTGCATTTGACCCGAGTTGCAAAATGCCTGAATTCAAGGTTTGCGCAGTAAAGATTCAACCATAAAGGAGGTTGTTTCAATGAAAGGAGATATGTATTTAGCTTGGAGCAAAAAACAGGACTTAAGGGAAAAAGCTGGCTCTGGCGGAGCAGTAACCGAAATTCTTAGATACTTGTTGGAATCAAAAAAAGTTGATGCTGTTGTTACAGTTAGACCAATCACAGTTTATCATGGAGTGCCTGCTGTAATTACTGACCCAAAAGACTTAATAGACAGTGCGGGGGTTTTTTATTGTGTTTCTGAAAACTTGCCCAGGCTTGTCAAAGAATATTTAAATGGCGCTTTTGATACGAAGATTGCTTTTGTTGGAAGAAGCTGTGATATTCGGGCAGTTATTGAGATTGCCAAACGCAATAAGATTAATCTGGAAAATGTTATTTTGCTTGGGCTCTCCTGCACAGGCACCATATCTCCAGTTGTGGCTAGAGAGATGGCAGAGAAAGAATTTGGTGTAAATCCTGAAGAGGTTTTAGGTCATCATATTGATGAAGGAAAGCTCACCCTTATTCTGAAAGACGGCAAAGAGATAACAAAAGACCTAAAAGAGCTGGAAGAGAAGGGCTTAGGAAGAAGAAATAATTGCCGAAGATGCGAGGTGCCCATTCCTAGAATGGCAGACCTTGCTTTTGGAAGATGGGGTGGTGAAAAGAAAAAAGCTACTTTTATTGAAGTATGTTCAGAGCGGGGAGATGAAATTCTCAATCTAGTAATTCAGGCGGGTTATTTAGAGGTAGAAAAGCCCACCTCTGAGGAAATAGAAGAACGGGCTCAAAAGGAGCGCTCTGCTATTGAGCTGGCACATTACTGGCAGGAGAGGGATTTTGGAGAGTATAAAAAGATGAGCATTGAAGAAAGATTTGAATTTTGGAAGAGCCAATTCAATCAATGCATTAAATGTTGTGGCTGTCGTGATGCTTGTCCTATCTGCTATTGTGATGAATGCGTGCTTGAACCAGGGAGGGGAGTTATCAAGCCCGGAGCTGTTCCTCCGGGATGGACTTTTTCCATCATCAGGGCTTTCCATGTATCAGATTCTTGTCTTAATTGCGGACAATGCCAAGATGTCTGTCCTTCTTTAATTCCGCTTTCTCAGCTAATTTTCTTGGTTAATAGGGAGATTAAAGAGGTCTTTGGCTACGAACCAGGTGTAGAAATAGAGCAAAAACCACCCCTTGCCTGGTTTGATGAGAAAGAAAAATCCATTGAGAAAATTGAATTAACCGCTTCTGACCTTAAATAATTTTTACTTGTTCACGCCAGTTTATCACCTCTATATGTATATTTGTGCCTTTTTATCTCCTTAAGAAAAAAGAAGTTTTTCCGAAATAATTTAAAAAGGAAATAGAAAGAAAAGGAGTTAAAGGAATGGATAGGGGAGTGATTTTAATTATTGATGATGAGGAGTTTGTGAGAAAGGCTTTAATTCGGGCACTTAGGGACGAACCTTATGAGGTTATAGAAGCAGAAGATGCCAGAACCGCTCTTCAAATCCTGCGAGAAAAAGATGTTGATATAGTTATTTCTGACCTTAAAATGCCGGGATTAAATGGGCTTTCTTTACTTAAAATTGTTAAAGACCATTATCCAGACATAATCCGCATTATGCTCACAGGATTTGGTGATATGGATACAGCTATTCGTGCTACTAATGAAGCAGAGGTCTTTCGCTTCTTTACCAAGCCTTGGAACCGCAAGGAGTTAATTTCAGGGCTTGAACAGGCAATGAGGATAAGAAAGCTGAAAAAAGAAAACCAGAGATTAATGCATCAGTTAGAGGAGCAAATTAACCTCATCAAAACCCTTTCCAGCAAGGAATAAGATTCTTTAAAAGGAGCCTAGTAAGGTAAAGAATTTTTTAGTATCTGGTTTTACTCGTTACTAAAATCAATCAGAATTTTAATTCATATTAGTATATTTGTATCTTGCTCTTTAATCAAAATAGGTTTGATGAAAAATTGCAATATTTTTTCTATTTCATAAAATTGAATTGATGGCTGGTGATAAGCAGATTGGCAAAATAGATGTTCAGCGGAGAGCGCTTCGGATTGAGGATTTATCTGACCGAGTCAAGCTGGCAATAGATTTATTTAATTCTGCCCAAAAAAGATTTGAACAAGGCAAAGATTCTTTAAGGGAGTGGGAGAATATAATTAAGGTTTTAAATGCCGAGATAAAACATATAGAGCGATTTATTGCTATTGCTTATCACAATATGGGTGTAATTTATGCGCAGAGAGATAATTTGGGTGAAGCAAAAAGGCTTTTTGAAAGGGCTTTAGAAATTGACTCTGAATATGCCATTGCTTACTATAATTTAGCAGTGGTCTATAAAAAGCTAGGAGACCTCAACCGGGCACGAAATCTATATAAAAAAGCACGAGCCCTCGGATACTCTCCTAAATAAGTTCGGATTAAAGAATGTGTGGTATTTGTGGAAAATTATCTTTCCCTAATTTCCCTCCGCCTGATAAGCAGGTTATAAAAAATATGGCTCAAACTATAACTCATCGAGGTCCAGATGAAGAAGGTTATTTTTTTGAAGACCGGGTAGGACTAGGACATCGCCGATTAAAAATCATAGACCCTGAAACAGGCACTCAACCCATTCAAAGCGCGTGCAAAAGCGCAGTAATTGTTTACAATGGAGAGGTTTATAATTTCCCGGAGATAAGAAAAGAGCTTGAGCAAAAGGGAAGAAAATTTCTTACTAAAAGTGATGCTGAGGTTGTGCTTAATGCTTATCTGGAATGGGGAGAAGATTGCCTTGAGCGTCTGCGAGGGATTTTCGCCTTTGCCATTTATGACCGCAGAGATAAAAGCCTTTTTCTTGCCCGAGACCGATTTGGAGTAAAGCCTCTTTACTATTTTCAAAATGAACACGGCTTGAGCTTTGCAAGTGAGCTTAAAGCCTTGTTAAAAGACCCAGAGATTGAGCGGAGTCTAGACCCTTTGGCGATGTATCAATTTTTTATTATCCTTTACATTCCAGCACCTCGCTCACCAGTAAAAGGGATTAAGAAACTTCCGCAAGGACATTTTATCAAGGTTAAAGATGGTAAAGTTATTTTAAAGCGCTACTACAGCCTTCCTCATTTAGATGAACAGTTCGCTCCTTCCTTTGAGCAAGCCAGTGAGCAGGTTTTTGCTGAGATTAAAAGAGCAGTTAAAGAAGAATTAATCAGCGATGTTCCCATAGGGGTTTTTCTTTCCGGGGGGCTAGATTCCTCAACAGTGACCACAGCTTTAATTAAAGAAGCAGGAGCAAAGATCAAGGCTTATACAGTGGGGTTTGAAGAAGAGAGGTGGGATGAAACCCGCTGGGCAAGAGAAGTGGCAAAAACTTTAGGCGCCCAGCATCAAATCTTATTTAATCGAGCAGACGACCTAGAAGCTCTGCTAGACCGCATTATCTGGCATTTTGATGAGCCTCATGGAAATTACACCGCTGTTGCCAATTATCTTTTGTGTCAAGCTTGTCGCAGTGAGATTGTGGTGGCGCTGGCAGGGAGTGGCGGTGATGAGGTTTTTGCCGGATATACTCATCACCTAGCAGATAAGCTGATAGATTTTTACTATCGCTTGATTCCCGCTTTTTTCCGCAAGAAATTGCTTGCGCCCTTTTTTGCCAATCTTTGTCCGCAAGACCAAATTCCCAGCCTGCGAAGAAGGCTTGCACGAAGTCTTGGGTTTGATGAGCCTGACTTAGCCAAGCGCCATCTCAAATTTATGACTTTAGGCGGATTTCGTTCTTGGCTGGAAAGAGGTGAGTTTATCGGTTTTGACAAAGTCTCCCAAAAAGAAAGAAAAGCCTCAGACCCCTATGAGCATTTAGCACGCTTTGCCAGAGAATATCCTGGAAAAGATAAATTCAATGCCCTGCTTTGGCTTGATATCAATACATATCTTTGTGAGGATATTTTAATGATGACCGACCGAATGAGTATGGCAAATTCTCTTGAAGTAAGAGTCCCTTTGCTTGACCATAAATTGGTGGAGCTGGTTTTTTCTCTTCCTTTTTCTTACAAGCTTCCCCGCCTTGATAAAAAGTTTTTGCTAAAAAAATATCTTCTACGGCACCTTCCTCGTTCTCTGGTTTACAGACCAAAACAGGGGTTCGGCATTCCCTTGCAAGTTTGGATAAAAGACCGACTTCGCAATTTTTTTGAAGAGCTTTTTAACAGTGAGCTGGCAAAAAAAGAAGATTTAATTGATATGAACCTGGCAAGAGCTATGCTCAAAGAGCATTTGGAACAAGAGAGAGACCACACCAGCAGGATTTGGATTGTTGCTCATTATTTGCTTTGGAAGGAAAAGTTTGGAATTAGCTAGCTTCGTTCAAGTTGATTGCTGGTCTAATTTTATTTCTTCTTCAGGAATAATTTTTACCCAATGTAAATCAGCCTCAAAAGATTTCACCTCTGTATAAACCTTGATAAATCTTTTGATAATAGCCAGATTGGTATGAAAATGCGATGATAAATAGTTGGTAGTGAATTCTCCACCTTTGCCTAAGATTAAATATATTAAAAGCTGGTCAGCTAAATAAGAATCTAACTGCGCCCTGCTTTTGATAAAATTTTTTACCTCTCTTGCCAGCTCCTGTGCCACCCTCTCTGCTCGCTTTCCCGGCTGACCATATCCTGTGAAGATTTCTGTTCGCTCTGATGCAGAAAGTCTGAGAACAATAGCATTTCCTGGTCCTTGGTCTGAAGGAAGGAATTTTAAATTTATTTTTTCACTTTCTATTTTAAGTCTTTTAACTAGCTCCGCTCGCTCTCTATCTGCAATATGACCAGCAAGACCTGCAAGAAGTATATCTACATTTTTAATCTTCCAATTTATTCGGTCTATGAGTTTAAGATACTGACTGCGATTTTTCCAAGGAAAGATTTTGAACCAAACTCTTCCCCCGCCTTTTGGATAAAATCCAAAGCGATAGATTTTTGCTTCCACCTCTATGCCAAGGTTTTTTAATAACGGCAATAAGCACCCAGCAATAAATTCAAAGCTTGGGCTTTTAGGATTATGGGTTCCGCCAATGATTTCAAGTTCGCTTGGCTTGTTTTGAAGTAAAAGAACAGGCAGAAGTGTCTGAAAGACTAATGATGTTGAGCCCGCTGTTCCAATATTAATCTTATATCTACCTGCTTTTGCCTGTGATGGATAGAAGACAATTTCTTTTGAGCCTATTTCTGCCCCCTGAACTTGACTGCCACTAATATTTATTGCGGACTTAACCGCACAAAGATGCTGAGCACGCAAACCAGGATTGGCTCTTTTAGCTCTTAAATTAAAAACCTTAATAGGTTTTTGAAAAATAAGGCTAAGGCTTAAAGCAGTGCGGAGAATTTGCCCACCGCCTTCACCAAAGCTTCCATCAATTTCAATCATCTTTAAATGAAATTCTCCACAATTTTCTGAACTACCTCTTGAGCTTCTTTTGGAGTTTTTATTCCTAATCTGCTGATTACGGTTTCGGTTCGGGCACGAAGCTCAGGATTGTATAAATCCTTAAGCTCTGTCATAATGCCTGTTCTTCTGCCAATAATGAAAATCAGTTGCTCTTGTTCAGAAAGAGAGAGGAATTGCTCACAAATTTCAATCAGATTGGATTTATCTTCTGGAAGCTTGCCCTCAATTTCAGGAAGAAGATTTAAAATATGGTCAGAAACAATGTAGCTGGTGATGCCTTCAAGGTTTTCAATTAAAAGTTTGATTTCTCTTACTACCTCAACATCGTTCAAAGGTTGAAACTCTCCGGATTTGAACATCTGATAAAGCGGAGCAGTGGGAGGTATGCCCAATGAGCGGAGCCGAATAAAATCCGGATTGATTTCATTTAAAGCTTTGGCGGTTTCAATAGCATTTTCACGGGAAAGCTCTTTCCCGCCCAAACCCGGCATTACATATTCGCTGAGCTCAAAACCCGCTGATTTGGCTTTTCTTCCTGCTTCTATCTCTTCCTTTTGAGTAGCTCCTTTTTGCATCCATTCAAGAACTTTATCTGAACCGCTTTCTAAGCCAAGATGAAGCCTGTCCAGCCCAGCTTCTCTTATCTCTTTAAGTTCCTGCTCGGATTTTCTGGCAATAGTGCGGGTGCGGGAATAGCTAGTGATTCTTTCTAATTCAGGGAAACGCTTTCGGAGATGAATTAAAATTTTTACAAGTTTTTCTGTGCGAATAATCACGCTATCTGCATCTTGGAGAAAAGCAGTTTTTGCTCCACCAAGTTGGAAAAGGATTAATGCATAAAGATAAGGATTGTGCGGGTCTTGCTGATAGATGCTCTGGAGTGCCTGTTCATCCAGCCTTCCTGCCAAGCCAAGCTTCCAGCTCCTTGCCTTAAGCTCATCATACCAAGCACGCATCGCATCAATATCTGCTATTACCTCTTCAACTTCTCGTCGTGAAAATTTCTCACCTTTATAAACAGGGCAGAACCTACATTTGTTCCAAGGGCAATTTCTGGTCACACGCACAAGTAGGCTGTATGCTTCGCTGGGAGGGCGGATCGGTCCTTGTTCAAAGCCTCTGAGGAGTTCTTGCCAATTAGCCATTTTTCAATTTTTGATAATACAGCTCAATTACACGAGCAAGAAGTTTTGCAGATTGGTAAAACCAATTTATGTTTAACCTTTCCTCGGTCGTATGCACTCTTTCCATTCCGCATCCCATAATCAGGGTTTCTATTCCACGAGAATTAAAGATATTTGCATCACTTCCACCACTTCCTATTTTGGTGGTGATTTTCATTCCCAAAGAACTCCCAGCTTCTTTAAAGAGATTTACAAGGAAAGAGCCTTCATCTAGACGCATTAGAGGATAATCAAAGAGAATTTCCTCTTCAAGCTTGGGCAAGCCTTTAAATTCAGGCTCTGGTCTTTGTGCCCGTTCTACTTCCTTTTGAAAAGCCTTTCTAATTTTTTCCAGCTGGCGCTTTAATTTAGTTCGGTTATGACTGCGCACCTCTCCTCTCACCTCAACCAGTTCAGGAACAATATTAGTAGCAGTTCCACCGTTTATCACACCAATATTGGCTGTGGTTTCAAAATCTATTCTTCCTAATTTGAGCCTGGCAATGGCTCTGCTGGCGAGTTGAATGGCATTAATTCCCCGCTCAGGCGCTACTCCTGCGTGAGCGGATTTTCCGTGAATTTTAAATATCATCCGATATGCCTCTGGCGCACCTATGACCAGCTGGCTCGGGTCATCAGAATCAAGCACAATCCCATACCTGGCTTTAAGCAGAGAATAATCCAGTTGCTTTGCGCCTATTAAACCTATTTCTTCTGCAACTGTGAACACTACCTCCAGTGGAGGATGAGGCTTTTTTGATTCTTTTAGATGCTCAAGCACCTCAAGAATAACTGCTACTCCTGAGCGGTCATCTGCTCCTAAAATACTTTTTCCGTTGCTATAAATAAAATTCTTTTTACGCTTCCAGCCAAAATTTTCTATGGGACCAACTGTATCAAGATGAGCATTCAGAAGCAGGGGAGGAAGAGAGTCTTCACCTTTGATATAAGCAATTAAATTACCTGTTTCACCTTCTTTGGCAAGGGCTTGGTCAAATTTAACTTTTGCACCAAAGCTTTTCAAAATATTTGCCACCTTTTGAGCAATTTTTTTCTCTTTTCTGGAAAGACCGGGAATTTGTGCAAGTTCAATGAAAGTTTTTATCATTCGGGTTTTTTTAATCATTCTTCATCACCTTCCTCAAAAACAGATACTTCAGGAACCTCTTTAAAAGCTTTTTCCAGCTCTTTTTTAACTTCGGGCTTTTCATAACATTCAGCACAGGCAACAAGCGGGTGGGGCTTATCCAGCTTGAAAAATTGAACAACTTTCTTTTCATCTTTGGGGTCTTTCATTAGCATAGGAAATAATTTTCCAGTCCAGACAAGGTAATAATCCACCTTATATCCCTGCTCAATGGATTTAGAGTGCAGGGTTGGGTTGACTTTTCTTCCGCAGAATGAGCATTTATATTCCATCTTTAATCTTTTTATGGTAATTTTAACTTAGAAGATAAGTCAAGCTAACAACACAAAAATTTTTTAACGCAGTTGCGTGGTGGCAAATGATACGAATTCAGAAAGAGGCATCTCTTTAAAAAATTCTTTCCAGAACTGACAACGATTTTCCATATCCGCAGTTTCTGTTCGGATTTTTAAATCAAAAACCAATATCTTGGGAGAATTTGAATTAAACTTTGGCCAGTATGGAAGTCCTTGACTATTAGGAATGCCTGTGCGAGCAAAATTCACCCAATAAGATTTCATAGCTTTAGCCAGTTCCTTTCCTTCTCTGCGAATTTTCTTTTTGATAAACCTTGTTGCAGGCGGTCGGTCAAGGGTATTAAAGATAAAAGGTATTTCAGTGGCATGCCAGCCAGGACCATAATCAAAGCGATAATAATAAACCTCTCCGCCCTGCTCAGCCACTGCTTTTGCTCCCTGATAGGTGGGACAGGCAAGACTCGCATCGCTGAAAATGCAGGCATAGGCTTTTCTCGGCTTGTTGTTAAACTCATCTAAAGGATAAAGCTCAACCATCTTTTCAGCTGCTTCTTCAGGCAACCCGAGCTTGACCAGTTTTTTCTTGTAATTTCTGGGCAGGGTGAAAAACAGCTGAGGGACAAAAGGCATTACAATTCCCATTTCATTTCGGTTGTTTCCTGCGATTAAAGGCACTTTGTTAAAATTCCCTGATTGAATCATTTTTAAAGGAGTATCGGTGAGAATATATCCATCGTGCCGGGGATAGAATTCCATAGCGGTTGAACCTTTAACCGCCACTTTCAATAATTTTTTGGCAGGAACTTTTCGCAGGCAATTTAAATCATTAAAATCGCAACCAACTGCCTGGGCAATTTCTTTTGCCTGCTTGTAGCCTGTATCTAAATCCGTGCTTGCCTCACATCCGCCGCTTTCTAAAATAGCATGCTGAAAAAGCCCTTTAGCAAGGGGAGTGGCTAAAAGCGTGCAAACACTCCAGCCACCTGCAGATTCTCCAAAAATGGTTATGTTATCAGGGTCGCCTCCAAAATTAGCAATGTTGTTTTTTACCCAGCGCAGTGCCTGGATTTGGTCGAGAATACCATATCCGCCTGTGCTTTTATTTGGGTCTTCTTCTCTTAATTTTGGATGAGCAAAAAATCCAAAAACATTCAGCCGATAGTTAAAGGTAACAACCACCACTTCTCCTTTTTCTGCTAGCCTGTCTCCCCAATAATTTGGAGTGTTGCCGGTTCCGCCTGTAAATCCACCGCCGTGAATCCATACCATTACTGGGAATTTGCCAGGTTTTTTAGGACGCCAAATATTAAGATACAAGCAGTCCTCGCTCATCTTGCCTGATGGGTCAGCATTGAGCAATTTCATTATTCCCTTTTGCATACATTTTGGTGGCCATTTATCTGCTTTTTTCACTCCTTTCCAATGCTTGGGTGGCTTAGGAGCTTTCCAGCGAAGCTCTCCAACAGGTGGCTGGGCATAAGGTATGCCTTTCCACACACAGGCATTTGCGTCATCTGCTTGTTCTCCTTGAACCAATCCTGCCTCAGTCATAACAGGTGAGGTGCAGATATCCAATGCAAGGCAGGGCAAAGATATACAAAGAAGAATACCAAAAATAAGTGCTTTTCTTTTCATCTTTCCCGCTCCTTTGTTGAAATTTTCGTTGATGCAAAGCATTTTATCATTGTAAAAAATTGACTTCAAGGGAAAATAGGCGGTTGATTAAAAAATTGACAACAGCTTGGATTTCGCTAATCTGGGATTGAGAATTTTAATCTGCTGAAATGCCTGTAAAATATTAGGAATTTAAAAAGGAGGTAGAGATGGCTGAGAAAAAGAGGGTTTTGAGTGGAAATCGTCCAACAGGTTCTCTTCATCTGGGGCATCTTTTTGGTGCTTTGAAAAATTGGGTGGCTTTGCAAAAGGAGTATCAATGCTACTATTTTGTTGCTGACTGGCACGCTTTAACCACTGAGTTTGAAAATACCGAGATTATAAAACCCTCTTCACGAGAAATGATTATAGATTGGCTGGCAGTTGGCATAGACCCAGAGCAAAGCGTTATTTTTATCCAATCGCAGATAAAAGAGCATGCAGAGCTATATTTGCTTTTAGGTATGCTAGTTACCGTGAGCAGACTGGAGCGAGTGCCGAGTTATAAAGAATTTCAAAAGGAGACAGGAAGGGAGCTAAGCACTTATGGATTTTTGGGCTACCCTGTGCTTCAGGCTGCTGATATTCTTATGTATCGGGCTCATGCGGTGCCAGTAGGTGAAGACCAAGTGCCCCATATTGAGCTTACCCGTGAGCTTGCCCGCAGGTTTAATAATTTATATGAGCCAATCTTCCCTGAACCAGAAGCACTTTTAACCGAAGTGCCGAGAGTTCCGGGAACTGATGGAAGAAAAATGAGCAAAAGCTATAATAATGCCATCTTTCTTGCAGACCCGCCTGAGCTTATTGAGCAAAAAATTAAAACAATGGTTACAGACCCTGCAAGAAAAAGAAGAAACGACCCGGGCGACCCGGCAAAATGCCCTGTTTATGACCTTCATAAGATTTTTACAGATGAAGAAACCCGCAAATGGGTAATTGAAGGCTGTAAGACAGCAGGAATTGGCTGTTTGGATTGCAAAGGAAAACTTATTCCTAAAATAATTAAAGAGCTTGAGCCTATTCGTGAAAAAAGAGCATACTACCAAGAGCATCCTGATGAGATTGATGATATTATTACTAATGGATGTGCAAGGGCACGGGAATTTGCTCAAGAGACAATGGAGATGGTGAGAAAAGCCATCAGGTTGTAAGATGACCGAGAGCGACGCATATAGGGTTCGGCTGGAGATTTTTGAGGGTCCGCTTGACCTGCTTCTTTTTTTAATCCGCAAAAACGAAATAGATATTTATGATATTCCTATCAATCTAATAGTTGAGCAATATCAACAGTATTTAGATTTAATGAAAAGCCTTAATTTAGAGGTGGCAGGAGAGTTTTTGGTAATGGCAGCCACGCTTTCGCATATAAAAAGCCGAATGCTTCTTCCCCGTGATGAAGAAGCAGAAGAAGAGGAGGAAGACCCACGAAAAGAGCTGGTGGAGAGGCTTTTGGAGTATCAGAAGTTTAAGGCTTTAGCAAAGCAGCTAATTAAGAGGGAGCAGGTAGGCAGAGATGTGTTTGTCCGTGAGTTTGATGAAAATGAGGTAAAGAAGCTGGCTGGTGAGCTTAAGGCAGAGCGGTTGGAGTTTGAAGAGGTTGGAATTTTTCAGCTTATAGATGCCTTTCAAAGCCTTTTAAAGCGGAGAAAGCTGGAAGATATAAGAAAAGTTGTTGCAGAGAGAATAAAAGTTGTTGATAAAATCTCTCAAATACTTTCTTTGCTTAAAGAAAAGCAAGAGATAGAGTTTGAGGAGCTTTTTGGGCAAAGTCCTACCCGCACCGAGCTGGTGGTGACTTTTCTTGCTTTATTAGAGCTGATTCGCCTGCAGGTGGTAAAGGCTTTTCAGGCTTATAATTTTGGTCCTATTTTGCTTAAAAGAGCGGTTTCAGATGAAGACGAGCGGTTGAGGTTAGAAGTTATCAGCGGATTGGTTTCAGAGAAGGAGGAAGAGGGTGGAAAAGCATAGGATTCGCTCAATCATAGAGAGCTTGCTTTTTATATCAGGAGAGCCTATCAGCTTTGAGCGAATTATCAGCGTGCTAGATGGGATAGAGCGCAAGCTGGTGCGAGAAGTGCTTGTTGAGCTTAAGGAAGAATATGAGCGGGAAAATAGAGGCATAAGGCTGGTTGAGGTTGCAGGCGGGTATCAACTTGAAACTCCAAAGGAAAATGCTGAGTATATAGCTCGTCTAATCAAAACCCGCCCTATTCGCCTGAGCCGACCTGCTCTTGAAACTTTGGCAATCGTTGCTTACCGCCAGCCCATCACCCGCCAAGAAGTGGATAAAATTCGTGGAGTGGATTCCAGCGGTGTGCTTAAAACACTTTTGGAATATGGTTTTATTCAGATAGCAGGAAGAAAGGATGTTCCTGGCAAACCTTTAATTTACACCACTACCAAGCGATTTTTAGAGTTTTTCAGGCTTAAAGATTTATCTGAACTTCCTTCTCCTGAGGAATTTGTTGAGCAGGCTTCCGCTGAGCAAGAGCTGTTTTCTTCTCAAAAACCTCAACCACCGGATGCTGATGAAAGCTAAAAATATCAATAGGACAATCTTAATATTTGCACTCTTATTTTCTTTCCTCGCATCTGCTTATGACCCTCTTGTAGGTGCTGAATATCGGATTAAAAAATATCGCACCCGTAAAGTGGTTGTTTATTTAGTTGATAATAAAGGAAAGCCTGTCTCTTTTGTTCATTTTCAATTAAATATGCAAAGGCATCAATTTCTTTTTGGATGTAATCTTTTTATGTTCAACAGATTTCCAAGCCAGAAAGAAAATCAAAAGTATTTAGAGCTTTGGAAAAATCTTTTTAATTACGCAACTATTCCGATATATCTTTGCCGTTTTTCTCCAAAGCAAAAACAAAGGAATATTCGCTGGCTGGATGAGCTGGTGGATTGGTGCGAAGAGAATCACATTACAATTAAAGCTCATCCTTTAATCTGGCATACAAAAGCAGGAAGTCCTGATTGGCTTCCCTCTCAGCCCGACCAGGTAGAAGAGGTTTTAAAAGAACAGATTGAGTTCCTATTGAAAAGGTATAAAGGAAGAATTCAATTTTGGGATTTATTAAATGAACCCACCACTACTTGGTTAAATCGCACCCAGGTGGCAAATTGGGAGAACAAAATCGGTCCTGTTGCGGTAGTAGAGAAGGGTTTAAGCTGGGCAAAAAGCCAAGACCCTAATTCTAAATTTTTGGTTAATGATTATCTTTTGCGTTCCGTAGATGGCTTAGCGAAAGCTATTTCTTCTTTCAAAAAAATAAAATACCTGCTTCAAGACCCGATTAAACATTATCCTGTTTCTTATTACCGATTTGTCAAAGCACTTAAAAAGCAGGGGATTGAGATTGATGGGGTTGGCTTGCAGAGCCATATGCATAGAAGGCTTTGGGATTGGGTTGAGCTGGCAAAAATCTGTGAGCGTTATTCTCGTCTATCTCTACCTTTGCAGTTCAGCGAGATAACTATTTTAAGCGGAGAGCTTCGTCAGCATATTGATTATAGCAACTGGCAAAACAATCTTCCTTGGCAAAGCACAGCTTGGGGAGAGCAAAGGCAGGCAGACTATGTTGAGAAATTTTATACATATCTATTTAGCCAGCCAAAGGTTATGGCAATTACTTGGTGGGATTTTTCTGACCGAGGGGCTTGGCTTAATGCCCCTGCTGGACTGGTGCGTGCGGATTTAACTCCCAAGCCTGCATATTTTAGGCTTTATCAATTGATTCGCAAGCGCTGGTGGACACAACTTGAAGGAAATACTGATAAGGAGGGGAAGTTTGAGTTTCGGGGCTTTTGTGGAGAGTATCAGCTTGATGCCAAGGGTTTTGCTCCTGCTGGTTTTAAAATTGATTGCCAGAAGAAAAATGGTCAAACAATTCACATTCAACTTTTTCCTAAAAAATAAAGGAGGTGGAAGATGCTTGCTCAATTCAGCATCGTGCCTTTGGGCGTGGGAGAAAGTGTATCCAAATATGTGGCAAGTGTGATTAAAGAAGTAGAGAAAAGCGGGCTGAACTATCGGCTGACAGCAATGGCAACCATTGTTGAAGGTTCGCCGGAGGAGATTTTTGCTTTAATTCAGAAGTGCCATAAGAAGGTGAGAAGGCTTGCTCCCAGGGTCATTACCACCATCATTATTGATGACCGAAAGGGTGCCAAGAAAAGGCTGGAGGGAAAAATCAAATCTGTAGAAGCAAAGCTAGGAAAAGAGGTGAGGAAATATTGATTT
>CAZQJX010000060.1:1834-14805 GCA_964592965.1 uncultured bacterium | reverse complement strand
CGCTCGGGCGCAAGCCGAGCTATCTCCTCAAGCGCTTCAGCCAGAGAAAAATGAGTGGGATGAGGTCGGTAGCGAAGCGCTCCTATAACCAGAAGTTTAAGCCCAAAAAGAAGCTCCCTACTTTTCGGAGGTATGCCTGAGCAATCCGTAAGATAAGCAAAATCTCCTATTCTATAGCCGTAAATTATCTGCCTGCCGTGATATATCTCCACAGGTAAAACCTCTATATCTTCAATTTTAAATGCCTTATTTATTGAATGAGCAACAAGATTGGGCTTGCCACCACCAACAGGTGCGTCTGGGTCCCAGATATAGTCAAACAGGCGCTGAATTCTTGCCAGCGTCTTCTTACCAGCATAAATGGGAATGGGTCCTCCCTGAAGAAAATTAAAAATGCGAAGCTCATCTAAGCCAAATATATGGTCAGCATGGTCGTGGGTGAAAAGAACCGCATCTATTCGCTCCAGACCGCAAAAAAGCGCCTGCTCGTGAAAATCAGGAGGGGTATCTATAACCAGATTCTTTCCGTTCACGCTAATTAAGACCGATGCACGCCTGCGCTTGTTCCTCGGGTCCTTTGAGGTGCAAACATTGCACTTGCATCCAACCACAGGAACTCCTGTGCTTGTGCCTGAGCCTAAAATGGTGATTTTCATCACTGGGTATTTTATCACCATAGAAAGGAACAACCAAAATACTTACAGAGAAAATAAAGCAAAAGCC
This sequence comes from uncultured bacterium, assembly GCA_964592965.1. GTDB lineage: Bacteria > RBG-13-61-14 > RBG-13-61-14 > RBG-13-61-14 > DRUE01 > CAZKMM01. The sequence continues at coordinate 14,082 of CAZQJX010000060.1, read as the reverse complement.
AAAAACTAAAGGCTTTATGCTTAAAATCCAAACTATGACCGCTACGAAAATAAAACCACTGCTTTAAAAATTAAACTTAGCCAATTCTTTAAAATAGCCCTTATCTTTTGATTTTATGCCCGAGTGAGCAAAATTCTTTGGGTGATACAATTTTTCAACCACCAGTTCAAAAATTGAACCGAATTTTTAGCTCCACAAAACCTTTTTGCAAAGCCTATCTTTAAAAAATGCTGTTTTTCCAAGCTGATAGCGGAAAAAGCAATTGAAAGAAAAAATTTTCTTTTAACGAGATAGTTTGGGTTATTTTTTGGAGATTTACTTGCCGATGCAGAATTTGCTGAAAATGATATTCAAAACCTCATCGCTTATGGATTCGCCAGAGATTTCTCCTAAAAGCTCAATGGCTCTTCTCAGCTCAGAGGCGATGAATTCTTCGCTCATTCCCTTTTGGGCAGTGGCAAGAGCCTGCTCAATTGCTTCTTGGCTTTTTCGGATTAGCTCCAGCTGGCGCAGGCTGGCAATAAGAGCATCCTCCCCGCTCAGCTCGCCCCTCCAAATCATTTCTTCTAGTTCTTTTCTAAGCTGAGAAAGACCAGCTTTGGTTTTGGCAGAGATTTTTAAAACCTTCTCCTGCTCACCTAAATAAGGCTTGATAGCAGATTCATCTAATTTTTGTGCTAGGTCTATTTTGTTGATGATAATAAGTCGGGTTTTGTTCTGCGTTTGATTTAAAAGCTCTTTATCCGCTTCGGTTAGCTCCTCTGAGCCATCAAGCATAAGAAGAACCAAATCCGCCTGTGAAATCGCCTGATAGCTTCTCTCCACTCCGAACCGCTCAATTTCATCAGCTTCTCTTCGGATGCCAGCAGTGTCAGATAGCTTAACAGGCACGCCAGCTATGTTTATTACCTCTTCAATTACATCACGAGTTGTGCCCGGGTGAGGGGTGACAATGACCCGGTTGCGCTCAAGAAGCGCATTCATCAGGGTGCTTTTTCCCACATTGGGTCTTCCGGCAATAACCAGATTAATGCCCTCGCTTAAGATAGTGCCTGCCTGCGCCCTTCGCTCAAGCTCCAAAAGCCTTTGCTTTATGTTCCCAAGCTTTTTAATAACTTGCTCTCTGGAGATGAACTCTATATCTTCCTCTGCAAAATCCAGCCCAGCTTCTAGGTCAGCAAGTATTTCAATCAGCTCCCTGCGCATCGCCTGAATTTTTCCACCCAGCTCACCTGCCAAACCACGAAGAGCTGCCCGAACCGCACTCTCGGTCTGAGCAAAAACCAGCTGAGAAACCGCCTCTGCCTGAGAAAGGTCAATTCTTCCTGCCAGAAAAGCCCGTTTGGTGAATTCCCCTGGCTCTGCCAGCCTTGCTCCCTTGCGAATAACCGCTTCCAGCACCCGCCTTAAAACCACAGGACCGCCATGGCAGTGGAACTCCACCACATCCTCGCGGGTATAGCTTTTGGGAGCACGCATAACAAGGAGAATAACCTCGTCCAGCCTCTCACCATCTTCAACCACCCAGCCATAGCTGGCTTCATAGCCCTTCATTTGGCTTGGCTTTTTCCTTCCCTGAAAAAGAGACTCGGCAATGCGAATGGCATCTTTTCCGCTGATGCGAACAATTCCAATTCCCGCCATTCCTGGAGGAGTGGCTATGGCGGTTATGGTATCTGAATCTCTGCTCCGCTCTCTTTCATCCATTTGAGCGCCTCTCCTGCTAAATAAAATGAACCTGCAATTATTATCAGCTCGTCCTTTTTTGCCAGATGATTCAACTGCCGAACCGCTTTTTTCAGTCTTGGCTCAAAAATAACCTCTCCAGAAAAGTCAGCTAAAGCTGGATATATCTTTTCTGGCGGTGCGGAGCGGGATATGCCTGTCTGGCAGATAACAATCCGCTTTGCTCTTTTTTTAATGGGTGCAAAAAATCCCTGAACATCTTTGTCCTGACTTAATCCAACAATAAAGTTCCAGCCCTGCTCAGGATAAACCCTTTCCAGAGTATCCACCAGCGCCTGAGCGCTTTCAGGATTGTGCGCACCATCAATAATAAACTTTTTGCCCCAAAACTCCACCTGCTGAAATCGGGCAGGAAGATATGCTTTTTTAAGACCTTGCTTAATGGCAGACTCTGGAATGGAAAATTTGCTTTCAGACAAAATATCGCAGGCAAGAATACTAAGCCCCGCGTTTATAGCCTGATGCACGCCCAAAAGAGCAAGCTCAAAAACTGCCTGGCGAGCTGTGCCGGTAATTTTTACTTCCATTTTCTCAGAAGTAATTTTTTCCACCTGCCAAGAATAATATTTTTCAAGAGGAAAGGCTTTTGCGCTCATCTGCTCAATCCTCTCTTTTAAAACTGCCCAAGCTTCGTCTTTTTGAGGAGCAATAATAACCTTTGCATCTGGTTTGATTATCATTGCCTTTTCCTGAGCAATCTGGCTGAGCTTGCTTCCGAGAATATCTGTATGGTCATAGCCGATGCTGGTGATGATGGCGAGAATGGGCTGGCAGATGTTGGTTGCATCGTATCTTCCGCCCAAGCCCACTTCCAGAATGGCGAAGTCCACCTTTTTTTGGGCAAAATGCCAAAGCGCGCAGGCAGTTAAGAGCTCAAAATAGGTAAGCTCCCCCAGCTTGGGCATTTGGCTGAGCTTTGCCACTGCTGGCTTTAAATTCTCAATTGCCTCTGCCAGCTCCTCATCGGTTATGGCTGAACCGTCAATTTGAATACGCTCATTCACCCAAATGAGATGAGGAGAAGTAAAAAGACCTGTTTTGTATCCAGCGCAGGTAAGGATAGATTGAAGCATTTTAGCAGTGCTACCTTTGCCTTTGGTTCCTGCAATGTGAATGATTTTAAGTTTTTTTTCAGGCGAGCCTGCATTTTCCAAAAGCACTTTCACTCGCTCAAGGTTCATTGCCCAACCGTTGTAAGGGTAGCGCAGGTGTCGCTCGTAGTTGGTGAAGCGGTTTAAAAACTCAAGAGCGTTTTTGATTTTATTTTTATTCATTGGCAATTTTCATTTTAATGTTATATCTTGATTTTTGCCCAAGCAACAAAAAGATTTGAAAAGATGGAACCGATTATAGTCATAGGCGGTGGTCTCGCAGGAGTTGAGGCGAGCTGGCAGATACTCAAGCGTGGCGGGAGGGTTCGGCTTTATGAAATGAAGCCCAAGAAATTCTCTCCTGCCCATCGCAGGGAATATCTTGCTGAGCTGGTTTGCTCAAATTCTCTTAAAAGCATCTCTTTAGAAAATGCTTCGGGTCTTTTAAAGGCAGAGATGAAATTATTTGATTCGCTGGTGATGGAGAGCGCAGAGAAGTTTAAAGTTCCTGCCGGGCAGGCGCTGGCAGTTGACCGAGAGCTTTTTTCTCAATACATCACGGAAAAGCTCTGCTTGCATCCTAATTTTGAGCTGGCAAGGGAAGAAGTTAAAAAAATTCCAGAGAAAGGAATTGTCATCATTGCCACAGGTCCGCTTACTTCAGATGCACTGGCAGAGGAGCTTGAGAAGCTCACTGGCGAAAAGAGGTTTTATTTTTACGATGCGCTTGCGCCCATTGTTTACGCAGATTCCATCAATATGAACATAGCCTTTAAGCAGAGCAGATATGGAAAAGGCGGAGCAGATTACATCAACTGCCCGATGAACAAAGAGGAATACGAGGCTTTTTACAACGAGCTTATCAAAGCAGAGGTTGTTCCTTTGCGAGAATTTGAGGAGCCAAGATATTTTGAAGCTTGCCTTCCTATTGAGGAGATGGCTCGCCGAGGTAAAGATACGCTTCGCTTTGGTCCGCTCAAGCCAGTGGGATTAATTGACCCGAGAACGGGCAAGGAGCCTTATGCAGTGGTTCAGCTTCGTCAAGAAGACCTGGCACAAGAGCTTTATGGGATGGTGGGATTTCAAACTCGGCTTAAGTATCCGGAGCAGGAGCGGGTTTTTCGTATGATTCCCGGGCTGGAGAAAGCAGAGTTTGCCCGCTTGGGAAGTATGCACAGAAATACTTATATTGATTCTCCCCGGCTTTTGAATCCAGACCTTTCTTTGAAAAAAGACAAGCGGATATTTTTTGCTGGTCAAATCACAGGAGTTGAAGGATATTTAGAAAGCTCTGCCTGCGGTATTATGGCTGGAATTTATGCGCTTTTTCGGGCGCTGGGCAAAAAGCCGATTTTGCTTGGCTCAGAAAGTATGATTGGCGCTCTTATCAATTATGTCACCAGCTTTCGTGAAGGAGAATTTGTGCCAATGAACGCAAATTTTGGCATTCTTAAAGAGCTTGGGGAGCGGGTGAGAAAAAAAGAGCGAAGAAAAAAGCTGGCAGAGAGAGCGCTGATGGCAGTAAAAGATTATCTTTCCCTAATTGAGCAGGAGCTTAAATTTTAAATGGAAGTGCTCAAGAAAAACCTTGCTACCATTTACAGCTTTGCTTTTTTTATCAACTTATTCTTTGCAATGGTTCTTTTGGGCATCCCTCTTTATGCTATTGAGCTTGAAGCAGGGAATATAGAGCTGGGGTGGCTGGGCTCGCTCGGAGCTTTTACCTACACTATTTCTGTTCCTTTTTCTGGCTGGCTGGCAGACCGATTCAGCAAAAGATGGCTGAGCTGCGGTGGTGCTGTTATTTTCGGGCTGGCTGTTTTGATAGCACCCTTTTTGCATAAGCTGGTTTTTCTTTATTTTGTTGTTTTTGGATATTCTTTGGGGCAGGCATTTATCTGGCCGGCAATGGAATCTCGGCTCAGCCAGATTGTTCCTAAAGAAAAGCTCTCTTTTATTGTTGGCTGGTATAATCTTAGCTGGTGCTTGGGATTTATTTTCGGACCTTATCTTGCTGGTTGGATTTTTGAGCGAAAAACAGAGCTGGTCTTTTGGATTGCGGGTTTGGGCGGAATAGTTTTTTCAGTGCTTTCGCTTTATTCACCAGCCAAACCTGCTGTTCAAGGAAAAAGGCAGACAGATAGTGAAGATAAAGTATATTTTCTTTATCTGGCTTGGATGGCAAATATTATGCTTTATTTTGTTCAGGGCGTTCTCAGAAACATTTTTCCCAAGCTGGCAACTGAGCTTGGCATATCCAGCGGAAGGTTGGGTTTGCTCTTTTTGCTTATGAGCCTTGCGCAGGGATTGTTCTTTGTCATTTTAAATCTTTATCCTCGCTGGCATTTTCGTCTGAATTGGCTTTTGGGAGCGCAGGTTCTGGGAATTTTGGGTCTGGTGATAATAGTTTTTTCCAAGGGATTTTCAGGGTTTGCTCCTGGGTTTTTCCTTGTTGGCTCTGCTAGTGGGATTAGCTACTTTTCTAGCCTTTATTATGCCATCAGCCTTTCTGAGAAGCTTGCTGGTTCAAGAAGTGGCTGGCACGAGTTCTTTATAGGAGCAGGAGCACTTACCGGACCGATTCTAGGCGGGGTTTTTGCCGAGTATGTTGGAGCAAAAAGCCCTTATGCTTTCAGCATCGCTTTTATGATAATGATGATTTTTGCCCAGCTTATTTACTATCGGCACGCTCAATCTTCTCAAGAAACTTCTGCCAGCACTCCTCACTGAGATATTCAGGCTTTTCTCGGTCAGAAAAATGCCTTTTTAGCCAGCGGTAAAATTCCTTCTCTTTTTCTTTGCTGAGCAAAATCTTGCCTTCATAACCAGCAATTCCCTGAACATAGGGACAGGTGTTGGGAAAAAGTCCAGCCTGAACGCTCTCTTTGTTCACGGTCTGGCACCAAGGGGCGATTTTGTGCCGTTCAGGATACACGGTGCAGGTAGCCCTTCCATTTTCTTCTTTGCGAAGATATTTGCAGGGAAGGTCAAGAATAATTACCAGCCTGCCCTTATACCTTACCGAGCCATAACAGCAAAGACCGCATCGGGCGCACAGGCTTTCATCATTAAATCTCTGCTCTATTTCAGGCGGTATTTTAACAGGTCTTTTAAAACCAAATACATCTGCTAAAAGATTGATGCTCACTTTTCTTTGGGCTGAATTAGTTCAATTTCATAACCGTCTGGGTCAGAGATAAAACAGATTTTGGTTCCATCTGGGGTCTCAAAGGGCTGGCAGGAAACTGCAATACCTTTTTCTTCCAGCTCTTTGATAAACTGCTCCAAATCTTCCACCTCTATTCCCAGATGCAAAAATCCCTGCTGAGAGCCCGGTTCTGCTTTTTCCTTCCAATTATAAACCAGCTCTAGTTCAGCTCCGCCTTCTTTGGCTTTTAAAAAGGCAATGGTGGAAGAAAATTTCTCAAGCTCTATTTTTTCTTTAAGCTCAAATCCCAGCTTGCTGTAAAAGGCAATTGAGCGTTCAAGGTCAGATACTTTTAATGCGATGTGCGCAAGCTTCATCTTTATTTATTTAGCAAATAGAGCCCAAAGCGTCAATCAAATGGTTGATAGCGGGCAAATAGCTTGGTATTTATTCTGAAAAAGTGGAGGAGGAAAAATGCTAGAGACCGCTGAGGAAAAGGAAGAAATCAGGCATCTGGTTGTCTTTGTGACCACTGCCAGTAAAGAAGAAGCAATGAAAATAGCTGAAGAAGTAGTGGAGAAAAAACTCGGCGCCTGTGTGAACATAATTCACCCTGTTATTTCGGTTTTTACTTGGAAAGGGAAAATAGAAAAGGCAGAGGAAGGGCTTTTGATTATCAAAACCACTATTGAGCGCTTTTCTCAGCTTTTGGAAAAAATCAAACAGCTTCATTCCTATGATGTTCCTGAGATTATTGCTCTGCCTGTTCTGGCAGGTAATTCCAGTTATCTCAACTGGATTGATGAAGTTTGTGGTAAAGCAGGGGCTAGTGATTAATTTACTGAAAAAGATTTTTAAAAGACCTAGTGCCAGATAAAAGTTTAGCCAAAGTCTAAAAAGCGGATAACTGAAAAAATTTTTAAAAAATTTCTGCCAGAGCGCTCAGCTTGTGAACTTGCCCCGCAGATAAAGCGCTTTCATTGCTAAAACCGCTCGGTCAGGAGTGGGATAGCAGGGAATGCCTGAATCCTGCACCTGCGCCACCGCGCTATCTTCCCTTCCCATAAAAGAGCTGGCAACTATAGGTTTGGAGAATTTATGTGGAAGCTCTGCCAGTTTTTTGAAAACCGCTTCTAGATATTTCTTCATCTCTTCCAGCGGAAAGTTAAAGGTCTTGGGAGCAACATCAATAAAATGATAATAATAACTCTCGCCCTCTATGCCGTGAAGAATAACACCATCTACTTCGCCAGAGCTAAGAATAAGTTCAGGAAGACGATAATAAAGCGCCTCTAAATCTACTGAAAAGGTTATATCCACAGGATTGCGGGCAGAGCCAGTTTCTGGAATTTGCTCTTGGATTCTTTTTTGAAGTGCTAGGGAAAATTCTGGCACTTCAAATCCAATCCTTTCGCAGGCATCTGCCAAACTGGTGGCAGGACCGCCAGAATGGGTGCAGATGGCAATGCGCCTGCCAAGAAGCGGTGGCTGAGTTGCCAGAGCAAAAGCCCATTCATAAAGCGAGGCAACATCAGGAGCACGGATAATTCCGCACTGCTTGAATACGCCATCATAAATTTCATCAGGACCAGACATTGCGCCGGTATGGCTCTGACCTGAGCGAGCGCCCGCTTTGGTTCCACCCACATAAAGAGCAACAATGGGCTTTTTCTTAGAGACTTTTTTAGCAACCTCTAAAAATTCTCTTGGTCTGCGAATCCCTTCAACATAAAGGGCAATGGCTTTTACCTTTTCATCTTCGCCATAATATTGAATGGCATCAACAATATCTATGCTCGCTTCATTTCCCAAGCTTACTGCTTTGGCATATCCAATACCGAGCTTTTTCAGCCAGGGAAGAACCTGAGTGACATAAGTTCCACTATGAGAAGCCATTCCAATATATCCGGGTTTTAGCTCATAAGGATACATTGTGGTGTTAATGGGAAGCCAAGGGTTGATAATCCCGATGCAATTCGGACCAACAAATCTTATCCCGTATTTCTTGGCAACCTCAATCAGCTTCTGCTCCCGCTTTTTTCCCTGCTCACCGATTTCTTTAAACCCGCCTGAAATAACTATTGCTCTTTTGCATCCCTTTTTGCCCAGCTCCTCAAATACCTGAATAACCGCTTCACTTCTGATGGTTATTAAGGCAAGGTCTGGGACTTCAGGCAGGTCAAGCACGCTTTTATAGGCTTTTAATCCCTGCACCTCATCAAGCTTGGGATGAATAGGATATATTCTTCCCTTAAATCCACTACCAATAATGTTCAAAAGCTGATAGGTGCCCATAGTGGTGACTTTGTTGCTGGCACCAAAAACAGCAATACTTTTCGGATGAAATATCTGCTCTAGTGGATGAACTTCTTTTTTCATCGCACTGCCTTAGATTTTAAGTATATATTGATTTAAAAATATTTAAAAATGCTCATCCTTCCGCTCTCCTTGATGCGGGGAAGAAGATAATCCAAAAGTGCTGAGCAAATCTTTTTAATTTCTTTCTCACGAACAGGCTCAGAAAGATAGCCTATTTCAGCCAGAACAGGCACACCGCTAAATTTTTCAATCATCTCTTTGTTTTTCAAACTAGAATGCGCAGAAGAAGGTAATGGCTGGTTAAGAATCACTCCCAAAACCTCAAGCTCGTGGGCACGGGCTGATTCAATGGTGAGCAGGGTCTGATTAATCGCACCCAAGCGGTTTTCCGCTACCACCAAAAGCGGAAGATGCATAGGACGAATCAGGTCTGCGAAAAGGAAATTTTCATTAAAAGGAACCAAAAGACCGCCTGCGTCCTCAACCAGAAGCAGGTCAAACTCTCCTGCCAGCTCGTCAAAAATTTGAAAAATTTTTTCAAAAAGAATTTCTTTTTCCTCTGCCTGCGCTGAAACCAAAGGAGCTGAAGGAAGAGAGAAGCGATAAGGAACTATCTTTTCAATTTCCAGATTACAGCCACTGGCGCAAAGAAGCCGAAGCCCATCTTGAGCAATTAACTCTCCGTTCCTCTCCTCACAGCCTGTCTCCACAGGTTTAAACACCCCGACTTTGTATCCCTGCTCAGATAGGGCACTTGCCAGTCCACAGGCAATCTCGGTCTTGCCAATACCTGTATTGGTTCCTGTTATGACTAAGCCATAATAAATCATTTATAATTCCTTTCTCCTATTATTGTCTCATTCTGATTGTCGCTTGCCAAGCCAAGAATAATTATTGGAACAAAAATTAACTAAAGTTCTGTTATTAATAACTATTCGCAAGCCTTTTCGCTCCTTGATGGTTTTTAAAGAGCGAAAAAGCCCCTGTGCTTTTCTGAGCTCAAGCTCGTTTTCAATCCAATTCATTTTCTTTTGGCTCAAGACCAAGTGCTTGTAGCATTCTAAGGTCATCTTCTGGGCTTCTTCCCTTGCGTGTGAGATAATCGCCAATAATTATTCCTGTTGCTCCAGCAGGAAAAATCCAGCTCTGAAAATCTCCTAAAATCTTCTCTCTGCCACCGCAGATGATAATATCACTATCAGGAACGGCGAGACGAAAGATGGCGATGATTTTAAGCGCTTCCAGCGGACTAAGCCTTTTTTGATTTTCCAGCGGGGTTTTGGGAATGGGGATTAAAAAATTTATTGGCACTGAATCTGGCTTGAGTCTAGCCAAGCTTATCGCCAGCTCTATTCTATCCTGCCAGTCTTCGCCTAGCCCAAAAATCCCGCCACAGCAAACTTTTAAACCAAGCTCTTTGGCAGTTTTTACCACTTCCAAAGATTCCTGCCAGCTGTGAGTGGTGCAGATATTTGGATAAAAACTCTCCGAGCTCTCCAAATTGTGATGGTAGCGAACCAAACCTGCCTGTTTAAGCTCCTCTAGCGCTTCTTTTTCAACAATCCCCAGAGAGGCGCACGGCTCAAGCCCGAGCGAGCGAATCTCGCTTACTGCCTGAGCAATTTTCTCTATCTCCTCTTTTTTGTTAATTCCTTTTCCGCTGGTGACAATGGAAAATTTTTTTGCTCCCATCTCTTTTGCTTTTTTTGCCCGCTCAACCATCTCGCTGGGAGAAAGCAGAGGATAGGTTTTAATATTGGTTTTCCAGTGAGCGCTTTGAGCGCAGAATTTGCAATCCTCTGGGCACCTACCTGATTTGGCATTAACAATTGCGCAAATCCGAACTTGATTTCCAAATTTTTCTTCCCGAAGCTGGTTGATGATTGGAATAAGCTGAATGAATTCCCTCCAGCTGAGCTGGGCAATTGCCTCTGCCTCAAATTCGCTTATTCCCAGCCCAGCAATTAAACAGCTGACAATAGAATCAATGAGGAAGTTTAGTTCCAGCTCCATTACATAAATCTTTTATCAAATCCCAACTTAAAGACAAGTTAGCTGGAATAGGCATTTAAAAATTCAATCTCAACTTAAAAACTTTTTATTGACTTTTTAATACCAAACTGCGAAAATGGAATTTAGGGGAGATGGCGGATAGAGCCAAGATTTTAGTGGTGGATGATGACCGTTTTTATCAGGAATTTTGTTCTGACCTTTTAAAAGATGAAGGCTATGAGGTAAAAACCACTTTTACTGGCGAGGAAGCACTCGCCCTGATTAAAGAAAAAGATTTTGACCTGGTGCTCCTTGACTTGGTAATGCCGGGAATGGGCGGGCTGGAAGTTTTAGAAAAGGCAAAGCAAATCAAGCCTGATATAGATGTATTGATTATGACCGGCTACGCATCAGTAGAAAGCGCCATCAGCTGTTTAAAAGCAGGAGCAAGCGATTATCTCATCAAGCCGTTAAATCCTGAGGAACTTAAAATCACGGTCAAGCGTGCCCTTGAGCTTCGCCACCTGTTTGATGAGCATCAAGAGATGAAAAACCTTCTTACTGTTTATGAAGCTATCCAGCGGGTGAGCAGTTCCCTTGAGATTGAGCGAATATATCGGCTTGGGCTGGATGCTCTTAACATTGTCCTTAAAGTTGATTACGGGCTGAGCATCTTTTATGACCAAAAGGAAGATGAATTAAAATTCTGGCTCGGACTGGAAGAGGAAGATGCCCGCCTCATTCTGGAAGCGCTTAAAAAAGAAATTCAGCCACTGCCTGAACAAATCAAATTGGTCAAAGATAAAGATATCTTTAAAGACGGCACACCGCTTGAATACCTTAAAATTCGCTCTCTGGTTATCTTTCCCTTCCGCATCCTTAACCGATTGGAAGGAGCGATGATTCTTTTAAGCAAAAAGGAGCTGGTAGAGAGCCAGATTTTCGGCACTGCCAAGTTTGTTTATGAGCAAATAGGTCGCAGTTTTGAAAATGCCATTCGGTATCAGGATGCTCAGCGCCTTATTTTTATTGATGACCTAACAGGTCTTTTTAACACCCGCTATCTGGATATGGTTCTTCAAACCGAGCTCAGCCGGGCAAGGAGATTTAAAAAGCATCTTTCTTTGCTCTTTATTGACCTAGACTTTTTCAAGCTGGTCAACGATACTTATGGGCATCTGGTCGGAAGCTGGGTGCTGGTTGAGACCGCGCGGGTGATTAAATCCTGCCTGAGAGATATTGATATTGTCGTAAGATATGGCGGAGATGAGTTTATTGTTATTCTTACTGAAACTGACCGTCAGGGAGCTCAGGTGGTGGCGGAGCGAATTCGCAAAAGAATTGAAGAGCATATCTTCAAGCCAAGAGACGACCTTGAAATCCATCTGACCTGCTGTGTGGGAATCGCAGTCTATCCTGAAGATGCTGAGAGCAAGGAAGAGCTAATTCATCTTGCAGATAAAGCTATGTATCGGGGAAAGGAAACAACAAGGAATATGGTTTATTCAGCAAATATGCTGTGATTTTTTCCGCTCATAAAAAGCCAGCCGTATTTTAAGCAGAATCAGCACTAATAAAAATCCTATCCAGAAAGAAAAATCTTTGGTTAAAGCATAGGTATAATTTTGCTGATGAATAAGGCAACCGCAAGGGTTATTATCATCGTCATCTTCTTCTTTACCAAAATTTATATCTTTAGTGGTTGAGCCTGGCTGAACCTGCACTATCTGGGCAGAAGAAAAGATATCAGAGTCTGGGGTGAGCTGGTCATAATCATCTACCCGAATATTTTTATAGAGCTCAACATAATCCAGCTTGTCTGCATACCTCCAGTAATCATAAACATAAGCAGTGAAGAATCTACCTGCCAGATAAGGGCTTTCCGCATAAACATAATAACTTCCCTCGGGAACACCATATAAAAGATACCAGCCGTTTTTCTCCGTAAGCCT
>CAZQJX010000060.1:0-1734 GCA_964592965.1 uncultured bacterium | reverse complement strand
TGATACGGGTCATCACTCCAAAGTACTGTATCATCAAAAACAATATCTGCCTCAACCAAAGCTCCTGTCTTGGCATTATAAACATTAACAGTAAATCCCAAAGTTCCTTCAGGAAAATCACCGGTTTTAAAAACAATAATGTTTTTTCCATCACAGCCAGGGTCGTTTTCGCTTTCTGTTTCGGTGCAATAATAATCTGTTGATGTGGTGCCGTCATAAACCGCATTTATGTAAGCACTGCTTATGTTATTCCAAACTTCAAATGCCTTTTGAATGGTGCTGATATAATCAGCAACACAGCCAGAGCTCGGACCCCTTGTGCTGATAAAATAATGAGGATTACCCTCCCAGTGAATCCATACTCCCGAATCAGTACGCATAATGACAAATCCCGAGCATAAAAAGAAAAAAATAAGCGCAACAAAAAATCTTTTTAGCGTCATTTCTCTTTTATCTGTTTGGAGAGAATATTTCTAATCTGAGCTTTGAGCACATCCAGCTCTATTTTCTGAGGAGCGGGCTTGCGGATGGTCTTTCCTTTCTCTAAAAACAAAACATCGCCAAATTGCCTGTAGGCATATTTTTTCTTGCTCAGCGGGTCGTAGTAAATTTTGAACTTTCCCTGCACCCAACCCAGCGGTTCAAATACATTCTGCCTTTTCTTAAGGAACAAAAGCGTCTCTTCTAAAGGGAAAAAACTTACTGTTCCTGAAATTTTTATTCCTCGGTCACCAACCTCTCCGCCGGGTTGGCGAACCACCACCTCTTTAACCTTTGCACCCTTGAGCACTTCATAAATCCTGATGGTGTATTCAGTCCAAATCATCTTGCCCTTTTGATAAACCTTTTTATCAATACAGTGCCCGAGCGCGATAAGGTCTGCCTTTTTTGTCATCTGGTCAAGGCTCAAAGGCACCATAACCGCGCTTAATCCAAAAACAAGAATAAGAGAGAGGAGAAATTTTCTACCCGCTTTCATCAGTTTCAATTGACCTGCCCCCTTTGTTGTGTTAAAAGCAATTTAAAATCCCTTAATATTTATAATGCTACAATGAGCCGAAAGTATCAAGCTGTTAAAGGATTTCGGGATATTCTTCCTGAAGAAAGCAGGATATATTTTTCCTGCGAGATGCTGGCAAGGGAGCTTTTTACCAGATTTGGCTATCAGGAAATAAGGCTACCTATTCTTGAGTATGAGGAACTTTTTACAAGAAGCATCGGAGAAACAACAGATATCGTTGAAAAAGAAATGTTCGCCTTCCCTGATAAAAAGGGAAGAATGCTCGTGCTCCGCCCAGAAGCAACCGCCAGTGTTGCCCGTGCTTATATTGAGAACAACCTTGTGCAAAAGGGTGCGGTAAAGCTCTTTTACATAGGACCTATGTTCCGCTATGAGCGACCGCAAAAAGGCAGATACCGCCAGTTTTGGCAGATAGGAGCAGAAGCCATCGGGTTCTTAGGTCCTGCAACAGATGCGGAGCTGATTGCCCTTCTTGACCAGTATTTCCAGGCGCTCAATCTCAAAGAAATAGAGCTTAAACTCAATAGCCTAGGCTGTGATAAATGCAGACCTTCTTATCGGCAGTCGCTCCTTGAATATCTTGAAAAGAACAAAAACCAGCTTTGTCAAGACTGTCAGAGAAGAATGGAGCGAAATCCGCTTCGGGTGCTGGATTGCAAAAATGAGAACTGCAAAAAAGTAGTCAGGCTCGCTCCTTCTCCAGCTGATTATCT
>CAZQJX010000059.1:0-14809 GCA_964592965.1 uncultured bacterium | reverse complement strand
AATCATCTCTTCTGTCATCACATCTTCAACCTCTTCTGACCAAGGGACAGGGGAGGCATATTGAATCTGGATAACCTGCGCCTGATAGGCATTTCTTTTGACAAGATAGCGGGTGGGGATATAAAGATTGTGCTCGCCCATATAAGCAAAGACCATCACAGGTTTATCTTTAAAAGCCTGTTTTATCCGCACGCAAATAGGTGCGCAGACCTCTCCTTGCATAGCCACAAAAATCAGCTTGCCAATGCGGGCGACAATTGCTTCTTCGTAAATGCAGGGATATTCTTTTTCTTCTGGATAGCGAGAGAAAAGCTCTTTGTTCAGCTTCTCCATTTTGGCGCTGATTTCTTTTTTTCGCTCCTTGGGCGTGGTGGGGATGCGGAGCAAAAAGCCGTCATCAGTGCAGACCATATCAGTTGTTCGGGTAGGAAAGGGCACGCCCAGCTCATAGTATTTTAAAAGCGCTCTTATCCAGTTGTTTTTTCTCTGTGGATGCGGATAGGGAACAAAGCCGATGTCGGTTGGGATTTTTCTGGCTAGTTTTTCCGCCTCATTGTAAGAAATGGGCTGAGCAAGGGGAAGAGAAATGGTTTTTCTTTTGCTGAAAATTTCTCCGCTAATCTCAATCATCTCTCCCTGCGCAATATCTGTCACTATATCAGCCAGCTCTTTTCCCACTTTTTTCACCTTCCAAAGCGGTGCCCATACGGCAAAGCCTCTTTTCAAAAACTGATTGCCACCGCAAGCATCAGCATACATTGCCAGAGCGCCAGGAAATCTTTGCTCCAACTCTTCAATTGCATATCCGCAGTGGCAGACTCCTATTTTGTGGAAGGTTTCGTGCAAAGGGTGGGTTGCTTGATTAAAAAGCAGAGCCAGCACCTTGCCTTGATATGTCACTTTGAGAAGCTGAACATCTTTATCTATTGGCTCATCGCCAAAAAGCACAGCATAGACATATCCGTGCTTGTTTGTTCCTGCAACCATATCAACTTTTCTTGAGCCAAAGAAGACTTGAACAGGTCCTTTTTCCCTGCTGATTGCCTCTTTGATAAGCTCAAAAATCCTTTGGGCAAGCCATCTTCCATAGTCAAAATTATCTGGCACAATTTGAATGGGAGCTGCGTGATTGTGAGTGGCAAGAAGGATTAAATAAGCAGGGTCAATGCCCAGCTCTTTTTTACAGCGCGCCCTAAGGATGGGCGTGGCAACATCAAGGCAGTTGAGGTCATAGCTGACGATGACAAGGCGCCTTTTGCCATCATCAAGAACCAAAACCCGCGCGTAAATATCGTGCTTAACTCCTTTAAGAGGATAGCCCATAACAGAAATTCTTTGATGGGTGGCGATATCTGGAGGGGTGATTATTCCTTTAGCAGTGCCTGCCTTAAGAAAAGCCCAGCCAGAGCGAGAGAGAAAAATACTGAAAAGAAAAATCACCACCATCCCTATTGCGCCCTTTACCTTCATCTTTTCTCTCCTTTCTTTTAACCAGATAAAGCCTTTTAAGCCCATCTTGCGAAGTTTTTGCGCTTTAATAAAGCTGATACTCTTTCTCAATAATGTTCCAGCCACAAGTCCTGATAAATGGCGCCTTTCCCTCAAGGTCTTTTTCGGAAAATCTTACCCGAACAATTTTTTCTTCCCCGGGCAAAAGACTAAAGCAGTTTTCATCCCAATAGCTCGGCGCCACTTCAAGCCCGTCCTTACCTTTAATCAGAGCCAGCCTGATGAAAAAAGCCAGAGCCTCAGAAGGATTTTTTACCCGCACCACCGCCACTTTTTCGCCTTTCTCCTCGCCAATTGTTCCTTCTATTTTCAGCTCTACTTCAGGAAGTTCTTTTAAAAGGGTATAGTCTGGGCGATGATAGGGTGTGATAGGCACGATGCCGTAAAGCATTTTTCCCGGACGGTCACGCTTGGTGGAAAGCCAGTAAAAATTCTCTGTGATTAATTTTCCATTCCTGTCCCATAGCTTTAAGCGAAGGAAAAATGTGCGGGTGAGATTAGAAGGAAATTCCACAATAAATACTTTGGTCTTTCCATCAGCGTCCACATCAACCACTTTGCTTTTTGACCATCTTTTTTGAAGATTAAAATCATAAATCTCTGCCTCTGCTTTCAAGCCCCTAAAATCCTGATAAAAACTGTTCACAACATAAATGGAATCGTCGTCATAAGAATATTGAATATGCAACGGCTCGCACGCCTTCTTGGCGCCGTAATAAGCAGAGGTGGGAATTAAATACCAGTCAACATACTGCCAGGTCATTACTGCTGGCCAAGCAGTGTCATACTTCCAAGTGGTGATGCCAGTGGCATAATATTTGTTGCGGGCATAGGCTTCAAACATTCCGCGGGCACTGGCATAATTCATCAAGTGAGCTTTTTTGACAAAATCCTCAATATCTGTGGGCTTGCCGTAGCGGATTTTCATTTCTTTAAAAAAGCGGTCGTAATAATGGGTTCCTTGAAGATTGGTATGAAATGACCAGGCAGAATTCCAAGGTGGCCAGAGCTTATCTTCAGGAAGAGTTCTTTTTATGCTTTCCAGCGATGCAACCACACCGCCGATTCCGCCTGATTGAGCAAATCCCCAAGCTCCATCTTTTTTGTGCATGTAGTAATGCGGTGGAGTGGCATATCTCCAGAGCTCAAGCGTGCCTGTGCGGGTGCCACCAGTTTTCCAGCGGTCTTTTACACGAAAGGCACCAGAATTGGGCTGATAGGTTCGGTCAGGTGCATATTTGGCAATAAGCTCACGATAGGCTCGGTCAAGAGTTGGTGTGGGATTGGTCTCATCGTGTCCGAGAAAATGCACCAGGCTCGGGTGATTGCGAATTCTGAGGATTGTATCCTCTGTGCACTTGATCGCCAGCTCTTCATCAGGGATGCTTCTTCCAAAAATCTGCTGGGTGACCATAACTCCCAGCTCATCGCAGAGATTGTAAAAATCTTCGGTCTCTCGGATAGAAAATCCCTCGGAGCGGAGCATATTAAAATTTGCCTCACGGGCATAGCGAACTAAAGCAGTATAACGCTTTTTGCTGAGCCTAAGGAGCATATCTGTTGTCATCCAGGCACCGCCCCGAATGAGAATCTTCCTCCCATTAACCTCAAACTGTCGCCAGCCCTCTTCATTCAAATAGCTGGTGATTTTGCGAATGCCAAACCGCACTTTTTGCTCATCAGAGAGCTGGTTCTGAATAAGAAACTTCAGCTCAAGCCAGTAAAGATTCTGCGGACCAACTGGATGAGGCCACCAGACACGGGGATTTTTAATAATCAGCTGTGGGTAATCTTTTGGTGTGAATTTCACCCATCTCTTTTCTTTGGGTGCTAGCTGGATTTTTTGCGAGAAGGAGATATTTTCTATTTTTCCTGTCAGCTCGCCTTTAACCATTTCATCAGAGACATTTTCCAAAAGGCAGGAGATGGTTAGCTTTGCCTGTTTCAAGCTGGGCACCTCAAGGTCAGAAAGCACAAATGGATGTTTAATCCTTACTGCACCACTGGCACTGATATAAACATCTTGCCAGATGCCCATATTTATATCAGGCGGATAGGGATTGTGGTCATCCCAGCCAGTGGTCGCCTCTACCTGCTTGGTGAGATAGATTTTTTGGGGTAGCTTTCCGGGTGCAATAATCTCCACTGCCAGACAGTTCTCTCGGTCAAAATAAACATAGTCATTGATGGGAAATTCAAAGCGACGAAACATTCCAATTACCTGCTTATCATCAGCAATTTTCTTTCCATTAAGCCAGATATTTGCCCGATAGTTAATGCCGTCAAAATGAAGAAAAAGGTATTTGCCTTTGAATTTTTCAGGAAGCATAAAACAGGTGCGATACCACCAAGGCGGATAAAAAGGGCTATCTTTGGGCATAACCAGCATTCTTCCTTTAACAAAGCCAGGAATTTGCTTGAGATTTTCACCATAATAAGGGTCAGGATAAACCCTGTTTTCAACTAAAACCGCAAGCACCGTGGCAGGGATTTTTGTCTGATACCAATCTTTTGGCTTAAAACTTAAAAGGGAAATTTCAGCTCCACCAGCAGAGACCAGCTCAGAACTCTGCACCTGCCAATTTTCTTTCAGCAAAAGCTTTTGCGCAGAAAAAATAGGGCTTGATATGATAAAACATAAACAGAAAAGCGCTCCTGTAAGCCAGATGCTGGTTTTCATTTGCCCCTCCTTTTGGTTTTTTAATTTTTTAGCACAAAGAAAACAAAATAGGAAGATTTTTTGATGGGCTTAAAGCTGGGTTTTTTCTCTTTCTGCCTCTCGCTCAAGCTCAGTTAAAGAGTATCCTTCTTTCCAGGCTAAAATCAAGCCAACAATTAACACAGGAAAGTAATAAAACGCATGAAGCACAATAGCAAAAGGAAAAGCTTTTTCTTGCGGAAGCACACCGAGAAAGTTTATTCCCAAAGCAGTTATATAATGAAAAGTTCCCCAAAAGCCTGGTGCTGCTGGAATGGCAGCTGAAAAAGCTCCTAAAAACAAAAGCAAAAGCAAGCCAATAATGCTGATTTGAGTTCCAAATCCCACCCCAATGTAATAGATAGGGATTAAATTAACTCCCCAGACAAGAAAAGAAAATCCTACTACAACTAGAAGGCGAAAAGGATTGCCTAAAATAATCAGCCCCTGGCTGAATTTATCAAGTTCCTGGATAACAAAGTTATGAATCTTTTTTCCAAAAACAGAAAAAAATCGGTCAGAAATGCCAATCACCCGCTCTCGGGCATAATAAAGAAAGTAAAGAAAGACAATTAAAATTACTGCTCCTGCCAGAGCAATAATCCCGCCTTTTTTTAAAGCAATAGCGATATTTTTATAATCGGAAGGGATTGTTAAATGGAAAAGGAGCACAGCAAGAAAGACTAGAATAATCAGGCTATCAAAGATTCTTTCTATTACGACTGTAGCAAAAACTGGGCTGAAAGCTTTTTTCTCCCGTCGGGAAAGGACAATGGCTCGGATTACCTCTCCTGCCCGAAAAGGAAGGATGTTGTTAGCCATATAACAAATGATTAGGGCAATAAGGCTGGATGAAAATTTTATTTCCAGATGGCTTTTTAAAATATAATGCCAGCGCCAGGCGCGGAAAACAAGAATTGAAAAATAACCAATAAGTGCAGGTAAAATAACCCAGTAATGAATTTCTTTAAAAGAAGCGAAAAATAAATGCCAGTCTTTAATCTGGCGGAGAGCAATCCATATAAAAACTCCGCTGATTATCAGCCCCAGCCAAAACCGCCAGTTCTTCATTTCAGTCCCAGATACTCCTTTGCCTTTTTTATATCTTTTTTGATCTGCTCCGCCAGCCTGTCAACGCTATCAAATTTGATTTCATCACGAAGCCTTTTGAGCAGATAAATTCTCAGCCTTTTCCGATACAAATCTCCAGAAAAATCCAAAAGATGCGCCTCAATAGATAAATCCTTATCGCCAAAGGTGGGGTTGTAGCCAATGTTTACCACTGCTGGATATTTCTCATCGTTGAAGCAGGCTCGGGCAATGTAAACCCCGGTTGGAATTAAAAGCTCCTTGTTCCAAGAAATATTGGCAGTGGCAAAGCCCATCTCCTTTCCCCGATGATGACCGTGAACAACCTCTCCCTCAAGCTGATAGGGCTCGCCAAGAAGCTGATTTGCCTCTTCTAGCTTTCCCTGCTTTAAAAGCTTTCTGATTCGGCTTGCGCTCACCGGCTCACCATCCATCAAAAAGGCAGAGATTACTTTAAGCTCAATGCTGTATTTCTGGCAGTATTTTTCCAGCCAAGCATGGTCTGCGCTTTTGTCTTTTCCAAAGCGGAAATCATGCCCAACAACAATCAAGTGCGGGCTGAGCTTTGCCCTAACTTCATCCATAAAATCCTCAGCACTTCTTTGAGCAAACGCCTTATCAAAATTGACCACAACCAAAAGCTCAATACCGCAGGCTTCTATTCTGCGCTTGCGCTCGTCAAAAGAGAGAATGGCGAGCTTTCCGTTATTGTTTCCCAGAACCTCTCTGGGAAGAGGCTGAAAGGTTATGGCGGTGGGAAGAAGCTTGCGAGCACGAGCAAGACTGGTAAGGGTTTTAAAAATCTCACGATGACCAAGATGAACTCCATCAAAGGCGCCTATGGTCAGGGCAGTGGAAAGAAAAGCCCCTGCTTCCAGCTCATCAAGCTTAACCACCTGCATTTACTTCACCACCAAATTAATCAATTTTTCTGGCACATAAATGGTCTTTTTGAGCTCCTTGCCCTGAATGTGCGCCTGAACATTGGAATGAGAAAGCGCAATCTCCTCTGCTTCTTTTTGGCTAATTCCCCTCGGCGCCTCTATCTTTGCCCGAACCTTACCATTTACCTGCACGACAAGCAGGAATTTTTCTTCCTCAAGCGCCTGCTCATCATAGCTTGGCCAAGAGGTTTTTGCCAGCATAGTTTTGTTGCCCAGCCTCTCCCAGAGCTCCTCGCAGATATGCGGAGTAAAGGGGTTTAAAAGCACGAGCAAAGTCTCTATGCCCTTTCTTAAAAGGGCATAACGACGGGCTCGGTCGCCTTTTTCTGGGTCAAATCCCGCCATCTGATTGTAAAGCTCCATCATTGATGCAATGGCAGTATTGAAAAGGAATTTTTCTATTCGCTCGGTTGCGTCTTTAATGGTGCGATTGATTTTTCGCCAAAGCGCTACCTCGTCTTTTTCTCCTTGAAGAAAATCATAGCTTTTATTTGGTTCTGTGTTTTTTAAACCATCAATATGGCGGTGAACCAGCGTCCAGATGCGGTTTAAAAACCTGTAGCATCCCATAACACCTTCATCGCTCCAGTCAATTTCTTTTTCTGGAGGTGCTGCGAAAAGGCAAAAGAGCCTAACCGTGTCTGCGCCGAACCGCTCAATCAGCTCCTGTGGGTCAACGATGTTCTTTTTGGATTTGCTCATTTTTTCCTTACGACCGGTTTCAATGGGCAGTCCGCAAATCGGGCATTTCAAATCAGGAATTTCATCAGGATAAAAATAGCCGTGTCCTTTGCAGACCTTTACCGGTGGCTTTCCTTCTTCAATGATTTTTTCTCCAACTGGCGCACCGCAGAGCTTGCATTTTCCGTCTTCAGTAATCTGGTCTTCGCTGAGCACGCCGTGCCCGGGGCAGGAAAATGATTCTTTGATTACCATTCCCTGAGTGAGCAGTCGCTCAAACGGCTCATCAATCTTGATCAAGCCCAAATCACGCAAAACCTTGGTGTAAAATCTTGCATAAAGAAGATGCAGAACAGCATGCTCAATCCCGCCGATATATTGGTCAACTGGCATCCAGTAATCAACTGCTTTTGGCTCAAGCATACCTTCTTCATAGTCTGGGCAGGCAAAGCGGGCAAAATACCAGCTTGATTCAACAAAGGTATCCATTGTGTCGGTTTCTCTTCTTGCCTCTCCACCGCACCTCGGACAGGTGGTTTTAACCCAGCTTTCTGCCCGTGCCAGTGGATTGCCTGTTATATCTGGATTGAATTCAACATCCAGTGGAAGCTCAACAGGAAGCTGGTCTTCAGGCACAGGCACAATTCCGCAATTATCGCAGTAAACCACAGGGATAGGAGCGCCCCAATAGCGCTGGCGAGAGATAAGCCAGTCCCGCAGACGATAATTCACCGCAGGACCGCCTCTGCCTTCCTCTTCAAGCTTTTTGGCAATAAGCTCACGAAATTCCTCACTGCGCATTCCATTGTAAGGTCCGGAGTTAATCATTATGCCCTCGGCTGTGTATGCCTCGGTCATTTTTTCTGGGTCAAGCTCAGGCTCGCCTTCTGGCTGAACCACAGGAATGATAGGTAAGTTATATTGCTTGGCAAATTCAAAATCCCGCTGGTCATGAGCAGGAACCGCCATCACACAGCCAGTGCCGTAATCCATAAGCACAAAATTGGCAACATAGATGGGAATTTTTTTGCCAGTCATCGGGTTGATGCAGTATGCGCCTGTAAAAACACCTTCTTTTTTGTAGCCTTCTGCAATTCTTTTGAATTTTTCTTCAGCTCTCACCCGCTGGCAGAATTTCTTCACTTCTTCTTCCTGCGGAGTGCCTTTGGAAAGGATTTCAACCAGCGGATGCTCAGGGGCTATGCTCATAAATGTTGCGCCAAAAACAGTATCTTGCCGGGTGGTATAGACAATGATTTTATCTATTTTCTCTCCGGTTTCTGGGTCAGTATAGGTTTTTTCCAGCGGAAAATGGATATATGCGCCAGTGGACTTACCAATCCAGTTTCTCTGCATAATCAGCACTTTTTCCGGCCAGCCGGGGAGCTTGTAGGTATATTCAAGGAGCTCTTCAGCATAATCAGTAATCTTAAAGAACCACTGAGAAAGGAGCTTTTGCTCAACCGGTGTATCTGGATGACGCCAGCAATATCCGCCTTCAACCTGCTCGTTGGCAAGAACAGTATTGCAACGAGGGCACCAGTTCACCCAAGCTTTGGCTTTGTAAGCCAAGCCCTTCTCATACATTTTCAAAAATATGAGTTGCTCCCATTTGTAGTATTTGGGGTCGCAGGTGGCAAATTCCCTTCGCCAGTCATAGGAGTATCCGAGGCGTTTTAATTGAGTCCGCATATAATCAATGTTTTGATAAGTCCATTTCGCAGGGTGGGTGCGGTTCTCTATAGCAGCGTTTTCAGCAGGAAGACCAAAAGCATCCCAGCCCATAGGATGAAGCACATTAAACCCTCGCATCGTCTTATATCTGGCAACAACATCGCCAATGGAATAATTTCGCACATGACCCATATGAAGCCTGCCCGAAGGGTAGGGGAACATCTCTAAAAGGTAATATTTAGGCTTTTTCTCATCAACCTCCACTTCAAAAACCCTCTCCTCTTCCCAGCGCCTTTGCCATTTGGTCTCAATTACTTCAGGATTATACTTCTCCACTTCTCGCCTCCTTTTCTCACTTTTATAAAAGAAAGCAAGGACTTGCCTTGCTGGTTTGAGGCTAACACCAAGTTGGTTTTTAGTCAAGATTGACCATAATTGCTTTTTCCCTTGTTATAAAATAAAATATTTTCCATCAAAATGAACGGACAAGGTTTAGGAACAGGTAATCAAAAGCCAGTTCTTTTTATAGTCTGGTTAGCTATTCTCTTTAGCTTGATGGTTTATCTTTTGCTGGCAATTTATATGGATAAAAAAATTCAGCCTACCATCACTCCCAGCCAGTTGCTGAGATTGGGGGTTTATCTTTGTCTTTTAATTCCTGTTATTGGCATTATTTTTGCCCGCTCTGAGCTGGAAAAGGCAATTAATAGGCGGGAAATTGGCAGAGTGCTGTTCATCTATGTTGTCATCTGCGCGATGGGAGAGTTTCCAGCTATAGGTGGGTTGGTGTGGTTTTTTATAGCACATATTAAAGTGGATTTTTATGTTTTATGGACAGTGGCATTGGTTTTGCTCCTTCTTCATCCGCCTTTATCTAGCAGCTTGTTTTCAGCAAAATCAGGCTCGGAAAGAAAATTCTAATATAGGAGAAAAATAAAATATTTTCCTAATTTCTCCCCTCTTGACGAGTTTATTCAAGAAAAGTAAAATCTTTGAAGATAATTTTCAGGAGGGAATAAATGAGACAAAAGCAGGCACTTCGTCAGTGGAAGCTTTTAATTAATCTTGAAAGCCGACGCTTTGGTATGACAGTTGAAGAGCTGGCAGATGAGCTTAAAGTTAACAAACGCACCATTTACCGAGACCTTGCCACTCTTCAGGAAGCGGGTTTTATTATTTCCAGTGAGAAAATAGACGGAAAAACAAAATATTTTTTAAGCGGTGAGCTCGGCAGGGTAAAAGACCTTACATTAAGTTCAACCGAGCTTTTGGCTCTTTATCTTAGTCAGGGCATTTTAAGCCAGCTTCGCGGAACAATTTTTCAGCAAGCAATTGAGCAACTTTTGGAGAAAATCAAGACTATTTTTCCTGAAAGTGTGCTGGAATATTTCCAAGACCTTGAAACCAATGTATTTGTTGAGCAGTTTCAGCGAAGAGCCTATGAGAAGAAAAGCAAACAGATAAAAGCGGTTTTTAATGCTATACGAAATCGGAACACTTTAAAAATGCGGTATTTTTCTCCCACTCGCGGTGAGCTTGACCGTGAGGTTGACCCATATTGCCTTTGGATTATGGGCGATAGCCTTTATCTGATTGGCTTTTGCCATATCAATCAGGAGATTCGCACATTTCTGGTTGATAGAATCAAGCAGGCAACCTGCACAAAAAAGAGATTCAAGCCCAGAGACCATTTTGATTTTCGGGCATATACCCAAGAGGGCTTTCGGGTAATGAGAAGCGGTGATATTGAAGATTTTGAGTTAAAATTCAGCCCGCAAATAAGCTATCTTATTGAGGAGCGAACCTGGCATCCCACCCAGAAGCTGGTCAGGCATAAAGACGGCTCGCTCACTCTTAAATTCCGCTCTCGGGGTATGGATGAAGTAAAATCTTGGGTGCTTAGTTTTGGCAATTTGGTAGAAGTGAAAAAGCCAGAGAGCTTAAGAAAGGCGGTTAAAGAAACTGCTGAAAAAATCCTTGAAATTTACTGCTAATACCAGCTTTTCAGCCCCTAAAATTTATGTTAAAAAAACCTGATGAAGCTGGCTGAGCCTGTTTTAGTAAGTATGTGCCTTTTGGGAATCAATTGCCGATACAATCAAACCAGCAAAAGAAATTCAAAGGTTATTGAGGCAATTAAGGGAAAGGTGGTTGTTCCTATCTGTCCAGAGGCGCTAAGCGGACTGGCTTGCCCAAGAGCACCAGCAGAGATTGACAGGGGCGATGGGTTTTCTGTGCTGGCTGGAAAAGCCAAAGTGCTGAGCAAAGACGGTAAGGACTGGACCAAGCAATTTATTTTTGGAGCAAGAGAGGCGCTTCGCTTGGCGAGATTATTGGAAGTAAAGAGCGCGATTTTAAAAGACCGAAGCCCAAGCTGTGGGGTTAATTATGTTTATAATCAGGGCAAGCTGGTAAAAGGGGTTGGAATTTTTACTGCTCTTTTAATTAAGGAAAAAGTGGTAATTCTCTGCGAAAAAGATTTTGAAGATTAGCTTTTGTGAAAGATTTTGTAAGATAAATGCTCTTTAATAGGCACCTTCATTCCGCTTTGCTGATACCGCTGATATACTGGGCAGAGATGGTAATGGTCGCTCTCGCAGAACTTCTTGAGCTCATCAACACTCAGCACCATTGTCTCCTCATAAGCAGTGCAGACCTTGTAGATATTGCCTTTCAAAAAGATACAGGGCATTCGCCACCTCCTTTGGTTGAGGCGGTTAATCTTTTTCTTTCTGCAGGAGCGCCTCGGCTATCAGATTTGATGAGAAATAAGCGTGGAAAGGTCGCTTTTCTGCTTCTGCCTCTAATTCATAAAATACCAGCTTTGCCTGTAAAAGTCAAGATTAAAATTATTTAAAGAAGAATTTTAAACAAATCTGAATTTTTTCAAACGCCTACGCCTGATTTTTAATGAATAAAAGCAAATATTCTGCTTTTTAGGTTGATTTTTGGGCAAGATATAATGTGACAATGCCAGATGTAAGCTTGCAAACTTCCTTTATCTCAAATCGCTCGCTTGAGATTTCTTTTGAAAAATCAGTTGGATTTGGAAATTGGTGAATTGAGTCCCGAAGATAATAATAAGCCCTCTCTCCGCTTAAAATCGCTCCGAGCAGAGGCAAAATTTTGCCAAGATAAAGCCTATACAGAAACCGCATCAATTTGTTTTCAGGAAGACTGAATTCCAAAATTGCCAAAATTCCGTCTGGATTAAGCACCCGATATATCTCACTCAGGGCTTTTTTCCTATCTTCAAAATTTCTAATTCCAAAGGCAACCGCTACAGCATCAAGAGAGGAGCTTTGTAAAGGCAGGTTTTCTGCCTCTGCCTGAATGAGCAGGAAATCTTTTTCCAGCTTTTTCCGTTTAATTTTTCTGCTTGCTATTTTGAGCATTTTAAGCGAAAGGTCAGCTCCAATAATGTTTGCTTGGGGAATAGCTTTTTTTATTGCCAGAGCAAGGTCTGCGGTTCCGCAGGCAAGGTCAAGAATGTGGCAGGGGCTGGAAGGGCTGATTTTTTCAGCAAGCCTTTTCCGCCAGAGCACATCTAACCCAAAGCTTAGCAAATGATTGGCAAGGTCATACACAGGGGAGATTTTTTCAAACATATCTTTAATTTGATTTTTAGCTGGCATCTTTTTAATTTAACTTAATTTTTTTGACTTGCCTAATATCAAGTTAAGGATTATTTTAATAAGATGGCGGTGTTGGAGATAATAGAAGTTCCAGACCCGGTTCTGCGCAAGATAGCAGAGCCGGTGCGGGATTATAACCCTGCGCTGGAAAAGCTCATTCAGGATATGGCAGATACAATGTATTCTGCGCCCGGGATTGGTTTAGCCGGAAATCAGGTAGGGGTTTTGAAGCAGATCGCGATTGTTGATGTAAGCCCGCCAGATAAACCAAAAAACCTCATCGTGCTCATTAACCCGGAAATTGTTGAAATGGAAGGTGAAGATGAAATGGAAGAAGGATGCCTTTCCATACCTAATTTCCGACAAATAGTTAAAAGAGCAAAAAAAATAAAAGTCCGTGCCCGCAACCTCAAAGGAGAAGAAATTGAGCTTTCCGCTGAAGGACTGCTCGCCCGTGCCATTCAGCACGAGCTTGACCACCTCAACGCCCGCCTTATCTTGGATTACGCAAATCCCATCAAGCGTGAGCTTTACCTTCGCAAAAGAAAAAAACTTTTAAAATACCGCTAAGTTCCGAACAAATTTATAAATTATTGACGAGCTTAAAAGAAATGATTAGATTTTTAGCGAAAGGAAAAGTTTAAATTTTTATGGAGAAAGAGAGATGCCGAAAAAGGACTATTACGAAATACTTGGCGTGAGCAGAGATGCGAGCCTGGATGAGATTAAAAAGGCATATCGCAGGCTTGCACAGAAGTATCATCCTGACCGCAATCCCGGAAATAAAGAGGCAGAGGAAAAATTTAAAGAGATAAACGAGGCGTATCAGGTATTAAGCGACCCGGAAAAGCGTGCTCAATATGACCGCTTTGGATTTGTCGGCACCGGGGCAGGAGCAGGTTCATCACCCGGTGGATACCAGTATTATACCTACACCACATCACCGGATTTTGAATTTGACCTAAGCGACCTTTTCGGAGGATTTGGCAGGAAGAAAAAATCTCGCCGGAGCGGTTGGGGAAGAATTGGCGACCTTTTCTCTGACCTTTTTGGCTTTGGAGATTTCACCTCTACCACTCAGGATTTTACGCCCCAGGCTCAGGACATTGAAGCAGAGCTGGAAATAGATTTTATGGATGCCATTCGTGGCGGAACAAAGACCTTTCAGATTAATCTGCCTCGTCCCTGTTCTGCCTGCGGTGGCACAGGCAGGAGAGCAACTTCAAGCTCTCAGGTCTGCCCTGCCTGTCAGGGTGTAGGAAAGAAAAAAGCAGTTAGCGCTCCTTTTGATGTAACTGTGGTCTGCCCTGTGTGCAATGGCACGGGCAGGGTGCAGAGCGAGCCCTGCGGTCGCTGTGCAGGAACAGGCACAGAAACACGGCTTGAAACCATCACAGTGAAAATTCCTCCGGGAGTGCGCGATGGCGGAAAACTGCGTATTCCCGGCAAAGGCAGGCAGGGCGGAGATTTATATTTAAGAATAAAAGTAAAACCGCATCCTTACTTTAGAAGGGAAGGTGATGATATTCATATTGACCTTCCCATAACCGCCTGGGAAGCTGCTCTTGGAACAAAAATTGAGGTGCCAACTGTTGATGGAAAGGCAATGTTAAAGATTCCTGCTGGAACGCAGAGCGGGCAGATTTTAAGGCTAAAAGGCAAAGGTGCCCCAGACCCAAAAACCGGGAAAAGAGGCGACCAGTATGTTCATATTAAAATCACTGTTCCTAAATATTTAGACGAGCGGAGCAGAAAACTTTTTGAGGAGCTGGCACGGCTCAATCCAGAAAATCCGAGAAAAGGCTTATTCTAGGAGGATAAAAAATGATTAAATTAAACATACAAAGCGAAGCACTTGAAAAAAGAGAGCAAGCTAAATCCGCTCAAAGCGAAAAGGAAACTAAAACCACCCTTCAGGCAAAGCTTGCTGAGCTGAGCCGAGAGGAGCTTGAGGAGAAATTCCAAGACCTTCAAAATAAATACCTTTATTTGCTCGCAGATTTTGAGAACTACAAAAGGAATGTGGAAAAAGAGCGCTCGCAGATGATTGAGCAGGGAAAGGAGCTTGTGTTAAAAGATGTCTTTAAAATACTTGAGCTTATGGATAGAGCGCTCGCTTCTGCCAGAGAAAGAAACATAGAACCAGCAGTGCTGGAAGGGCTTGAGCTGGTAAGAAAAGAAATCAACAGAATTTTGGAAAAATACAATGTGGAGAGAATTCCCAGTGTGGGTGAAAAATTCAATCCTGAGCTTCATGAGGCAATAGGCGTTCAGGAATCAGCCGAGGTTGAATCAGGAACAATTATCTATGAGCACGAGCCGGGATTTAAAAGACAGGGAAAAGTCCTCCAACCAGCAAGAGTAGTGGTGGCAAAGTAAGTAGAGCAGATTACTAAATAAAAAATCAGGAAATTAATCTGGGTTCGGATAGAGAGCATCATATTACAGAGAAATATTATAATAGTGTTAGAAACAGGTTAAGCTTTGATTAAGCAGATTTAAGGTATTCTTTAAGTTCTTTTTGCACCTCGGGCTCTGGGTAGTGGCGGAAGAGCATAGCAATAAGTCCGTCAAATTCC
>CAZQJX010000058.1:0-15060 GCA_964592965.1 uncultured bacterium | reverse complement strand
CCAGTGGAGGGAGAGGATGGGGTTGGCGATGGATTGGGCAGGGCAATCTGGCTCAAGCTCAATTTCAAATTCTTTGTTGTAGAGCTCCTCTTGAATTGGCGAGATGATTTTCACAGCCAGCTTTGCCTTAACCTTTTCCGGCAGGTCATTTACAACAAAAATCGGCACCGCAAGTTTTTGTTCTAATTTATATTTAAAGCGGTCAATAAGGACAAAGGCGTAAACTGGGCTAAAAGATTTTTTAAGCTCATAATACGAGCTTTTAGGCTGGCGCCAGTAATCTACCACTGACCATTGAATGCTCGGATTAGGCTCAATAAAATCAAAAGCAATGGCGCCACCGCAGGGTCGGTATTTTAAATAACGCAATCGGTCAATATGATAACGGTTGACTTCTGCCTGCCAGTCCTGCGTTGCCTGAATGTAAGATTTCAGGTCTGAATATTTCTTTGCTGGAACATAAAGCCGAAAGAAGATGGGCTGAGCTAAATATTTTTTCTCCAGCTCCTTCCAGTCCAGCTTCTTAAGGTCATCAGGCATAAATTTGACAGCGTTTTCATAGTTAGGAAATGATTGAGCGCCAAATTCACTAACCAGCTGAAGCTTCTTTGGCTTTTTTCGCACCCAGCGATTGAGCCAGTGAAGCGGTCCAAAATACCAGCCAAAATAAAGATGCGCATCTCCTGGGTCTTTGCGAAAAAGCCCTCTTTCACCTGAACAAGGAAGCGATGGTCTGAACGGGTCAATAAACTTGGCTTTTTTCCACAGCTTTTGGTCTAACTTTTCTCTGTTCCAGCTGTAAATAAAGGTGGTGGTTGCAAAACGAATCCAATTTCCAATGCTGACTCTTTTTCCAAAATCTGGTGCTTTTATTGGCTCATTATGCATACACCAGATTACAACCGAAGGATGATGATAAAGCAATTTAATCATCTCCTCTAACTGAAAGAGCGCCTCCTCCTCAATGCTCTTGTCATATCCCCATTGCAAGGGAAAATCTTGCCAGATGAGCAACCCTTTTCTATCAGCCTCCTCATAAAATTCTGGCTTTTCAATATGAGCGTGCACACGCAAAATATTAAAATTAGCCTGCTTTGCCAGCTCAAGGTCTTTCTGGTAGCGCTCGCGGGTCATTGTGCGGATTTTATAATCGCCCGGAGCATAGTTATTTCCCCTCAGCCAGATTCTGCGGTTGTTAAGATAAGCAATGTAGTTGCGAAGGGCAAAGGTGCGAACGCCAAATATGCTTTCATATCTATCGCTTAATTCTCCTCCTTTGCGCGCCACCTCTAAAATAAGCCGATACAAATTCTGCTCGCCCTGGTCCCAGCTCCACCAAAGCTTATATTCCTTTAGGTCAAACCAATAACGATATCCTTTTAAACCACTGCCTTTATAAACCGTCCATTCCTTTTCTACACCGGGTGAATCGTGATTCTCTGCAACCAGACGAATCTTAAAATCAAGCTCCTCTCGCTCTCGGGAATCAAACCGAACGCTTCCTTCTATGCGCGCATACTCAGGATGCAGATAAAGTGTATAAAACATCGGGTCAAATATGGCTATTGGACCTGAAGATAATATCTCTATTGGTAGCCAAATTCCCGCTGGATTCCAATCCCGATAAAGACAATCCCAATGACCCCAAACTCCTAAGATTTGCTTTTTTCTGGTTTTATCTTTTTCCTCAAAGCAGGAAACTTCCAGCAAAAGCTCGTTTTCGCCATCTTCAATAACATCGGTTATTTCAAAGCAGGCAGGCACAAAATATCCCTGATTGGCACCAAGCCGAAAGCCATTTAAATAAACCGCATACCAATAAAAAACACCGTTAATTTTAAGCCAGTATCTTTTTCCCTGCTCAGGCGAGAACTTAAATCGCTTTCTGTAAACCACCCTTCCTGAATAATTCTTGAGCTCATCCAGCTCCTGCCAGTGAGCAGGAATCTCCTGATGTAGCCAACTGCCAGAATCATATTTCCCATCAAAACGCTCAACTGGTTTGAGTTCCCATTCCCCGCCAAGCTCCAGCTCTTTTTTCATTTTTGCACCTCAATTTTCAAAAATTTCACCTCATCACCTTCTTTGATGCCGAACCGTTGAGCAAAACCCGCCCTCACCTCCAGCACATATCTACTTGGCTCATCAATGCCTAAAGGCTCATTGCTTTCAGGAATGGTGCGCTCAATAATTCCTTTTATTTTCAAATCCTCTCCGATAAAAATCAAGTCAAGGGAAATAGGTGTGTTTTTCATCCAGAAGCGATGAAAACCTGAATACGGCATAACAAAAAGCATACCTTCATCAAACCCAAGCTTGCTTTGATGCATAAGCCCCTTTCTCCTCTGCTCCTCAGTAAGAGCGAGCCTAACCTTAACCTTTATTTCTCTGCCTGAGCTGGTTTTGATGATGACTTGGGGAGAGCCCGCCTGCTCTTTTTCCTTTTCTGAGCAGGAGAAAATCGCACCAAGAAGAAAAATAAAAAGCCAAAATTTAATTAAAGATGAGCTTCCAGCCATTCCAAAAGAAATTTAAAAACCTCTTCTTTTTCCGGCTCGTTGAACATCTCGTGATAAAATCCTTCCCAGATTTTCAGAGTTTTATCTTGACTTTGTGCCTTTTCATAAAATTCCTTAGCACCATCAGGAACCACAAGCTTATCTGCTCCTGATTGCATTACCAAAAGCGGAAGCTTTATCTCGCCAGCCCGCCTCTGCGCCTCATCAATAGCGGATATAAAGCTGGTGAACCAGCGCGCGCTTACTCTATCGTGCACCAGCTCATCTTCAATATACCTTTTTACCACTTCTGGGTCTCGGCTGATAAAGTTTGGGTCAAGACCGTTGCTCATTGTCAAGCTGGGAAGATATTTTGAGAAAAACTTTCCCAGCGCCTGCTTAACCTTGCCCGCACTCACCTCTACCCGAAGCGCGGGGCTGGAAAGAATCAGCCCAGAAAAATCATCAGGATAATTTAATACATAATGAACCGCAATCAGCCCGCCCATACTGTGTCCGATGAGAAAAGATTTTTCCTCGCCAATTTTCTCCTGAATAAAATCCCGAAAAATTTTATAATCACGGACATATTCATCAAAGCTCATAATATGCCCACGCTTGCCTTCGCTCCTTCCATGACCACGATGGTCAGAGCCAAAAACCAAAAAGCCCTTTTCAGCAAGAAATTTACCCAAATGCTCATATCGCCCAATATGCTCTCCCAAGCCATGAGCAATCAGGATTAAAGCTCTGGGAGATTTATCAGCACTCCAGCCTTTCCAATAAAGTTTAGTGCCATCAAAACTATCTATGAATCCGCTCTCCTCCATATACTAACCTCCTGCCATAGGCATAATTAAAGAGATTTCATCTCCATCATTGAGAGCTCGCTCCAATCCCTCTTTTAAATCCACATTTTCACCGTTAATAAGCAAAACTGGTGGACTCGGAAGCTTGAGCATTTTTTTGAAAAACTTTCTTCCCAGCTCCTTTTCCTGGTCTAGCTTTTCAAAAAGCTTTTTAATGGTTATGCCCTCTTCCAGCTCCTTTTCCAGCACGCGATTGATGAGCTTGCGGTCAATCATTCCTGAAACTTTCACCTTTACTTTCATCCCGCCTTAATTTATCCATAAAGGTCTTTGATTACCTCATTGAGTCCGAGCTTCTCCAAAATTTCTTTTTTGGGCTTTCCTGTCTCAGGGTCCCAGCCATAGGCTTCATAAAAGAGTCTGCGGGCAGTTTCTGTATCAAGGGTTATGCCTTTGTGTGGACCAGCTTCCAGAGGCGGGTCGCCCGCTGCTCTTGGCGTCATCTTGAAGTCTTTGGGCTTGATGCCCTCACGGATATTAAAGCTGTGCCGTAAGGTCTGAATGCGCTCCGCTACCTCAAGATACTGCTCTGGGGTCTTGTTCCAGCCAGTAGCAGAATTCAGCCATTCAAAAATAGGAGTTTTCGGACCCATTCCCAGACCAAACAGGCACATTCCCACTCCGTTCATAATCTGCGCCAGCTTAGAATTAAGCACCTGATTGGTTATCCTTGCTTTGGGGTCCAGGCGCTCCCTCTTGCTGGTCATCATCTTCAGTGGCTGGGCATCTTTGAAAAACCTGTCTATGCCAATTAAATCCTGCCAGGTATAGCTGGCAATGGTATGCCTTCCGGGGGTAGGCTCGCATTCATAGGCAATTCCATATCCTGGGTCAAATTTCGGGTCGTGCATAGGAAGTTC
Organism: uncultured bacterium; assembly: GCA_964592965.1. GTDB lineage: Bacteria > RBG-13-61-14 > RBG-13-61-14 > RBG-13-61-14 > DRUE01 > CAZKMM01. The sequence goes on along the minus strand of CAZQJX010000058.1, from coordinate 10,833 downwards.
CTGTCCGCCTGCGTGAACTGCCCATTTTTCTGAGCCTTTTCCCAGCTTCTCGCTGGCACGCTTGACACCATCAGCAAGGATATCGCCAATGCCCTCGCGGTTGATTATCATCTCCACCAGTTTGATTATCGCCTTGCTGTTCCCCCAGCTAAGTTCCAGCCCACCTGTATCTTCTTTAGTAATCACTCCCTGCTCATAGCACTCAATAGCAAAAGCCACCGCTGCTCCGCAGGAAATGGTATCAACTCCGCCCCGATTGCAAAGGTCATTGATTTTAAAAAGCGCATAAAGGTCATCAGTGAGAGTTAGAGTGCCAAATGCGCAAAGCGTCTCATACTCGGGCTTGTGCGATTCTTCCAGCGGATAAGGACCTTCTTTAACTGCCACAATCCCACCGCACCGAATTGGGCAGGAATAGCAACCATATTTTTTCACTTCAAATTTAAGCACCGTATCGTCGCTGATTTTGCTGGAGCGGTCAAGCGGAAAATCTTTAAAGCCCGCTCCTTTCCAGTTTTTCACCGGGCTGTCTCCGTTCTCAGCACTCATAGCAGTAACGCCCATAGTGCCGTATTTTTTCAGAACCAGCCTCCAAAGGTCACCGGGATTACGGGTAGCTGGTCCTGTTCTTGCCATTTTTCCTACAATCTTGAACAGACGATTATTAATAATCTTCATAAGAAAATCTGCACGATTGAGCGCCTTATTAAATCGCTTGGTGATTTCCTTCATTGCCTCGGGATTTGCGCTTTCAATTTTTTGCTTTCCGCGCACCGCAATTGCCTTGAGCTTTTTGGAGCCCATAACAGCTCCCAGCCCGCTCCTTGCTGCAAACCTTCCTTTGTCATTGCTTATTCCTGCAATTAAGCAGAGCTTTTCTCCAGCAGGACCTATGCAGGCGATTTTAAACTGTCCTCGCTCGTCGCCGAGCTCCTTATGGATAAGGTCTTCGGTCTCATAGCAGTCCTTACCCCAGATGTGGCTGGCATCACGAATCTCCACTTTGCCATCATCAATTACCACATAAACTGGCTTTTCGCTGGCGCCAGCAAAGAAAATCCCATCAACACCCGCACGCTTGATGGCAGGAGATAGATTTCCACCGCAGTTGGAATCTCCCCAACCACCAGTAAGCGGGCTTTTGGCGCAAACCATCCATCTTCCTGTGAACAGGCTGGGCGTGCCTGTGAGCAGTCCGCTCATAAAAGCTAGGATATTCTCTGGTCCGAGCGGGTCCGCTCCGGGCGGAATTCTCTCATAAAGGATTTTCACTGCCAGCCCGTATCCGGAAAGGAAGCGCTCATAAACTTCATCTGGGATTTCTTCAATTTTTGATTCACCCTTGCTTAGGTCTATCCAGAGAATCTTTCCCATATACCCTTTTCCCATTACTCCCCCTCCTTTTTCTTTCTTGGAAAATAAAGCCTTGGAGAGCTTGTTGAATTTAATTTCTCCTCATCTGGCAACTGCTCTTGTTGCTCTTTAATTTGAACTCGTTTTGGTCTTATCTGAGCAAATCTTGGCTCAAAAACCAGCACCCCGAGCAAGCTTCCTAGTGTGGTCATTATAGCAAAGATTATTATGTAAAAAAAGCTCGCTGCCAAAAGAATGTAAAACGGATGGGCAAGAAGCTGAGAGAATTGGTCAAAAAACCGCTCCAGCTCAGGCGGTGGCTCTATTCCTCTGAATTCAAAGGAACGCTGAAAAGCCATTTTAAAAGATGCAGGATTTAAATAAAGCTTAAGCGCCTGCAAAAACGAAAAAATCACTCCTGCCAAAATCCCGCTAAATGCACCGACAAGCGCACCTTCGCCATAATTAACAGGATTGCTCGCCCACCTGCAAAGAAGCCATCCTGCCAAAAATCCGCCGGCAAGCTCCCACATACAACAGCAATTTCCTATTGCAAATACAGGCAGGGAGCTTAATATTCCTATCCCTAAACCAACTAAAAGAAAAATCTTTAAATAGTGCTCTTTGTTTTCCATTTTTCTCTTTTTAGATTTTCTTCCAGTTCATAAAATCCTCTTGCTAAAATCCAACCGCCAGAAAATCCAAAACCTGCACCAAAAAAGAAGCGCAAAAAAGCCGGGGTTGAAAAACCACTTACCGCATTGAATATCCCATCAATAATCATAACCAAAACCGGAAGAAGGAGCCAAGAGGAAATCTCTGGCTTGAAAAAGATAAAAAACAGCGTTCCCAATAATAATCCTGCCCAAATCCCTGTGCATCGGGCGCAGAGGGCGAGCTGAGCACTGAAAATATGAAAACTCCGTTCAGTCAGCTGATGGCAAAAAGGTGAAAAAAGCAAATAAACAAGCTCTGCTTCTTTAAAATATCCTGCTTTAATTAAAAAGGGCGGAAGAAAAACTAAGATATTAACAATAAACAAAACCGCACTTAAAGCCCCAGTGCTCCTATTATTGATTTTCATTTTACCAAATTATCTTATTTTCTTTTAATGGTCAAGAAATATCTTTAAAAATAGAGCAGTTGTTTAAAATTTGGAGAATAAAAATCAAGGCAAATTCCTTAACCTGCTGAAAAATCAATCAATTTAAAAGGTTTAAATTTTGTAGCAGTGGTTTGAAAATAAAAGTGGATTTTTCAGGCTTATTTTTATGCCTTTTTGCCAAAGAGGTTAAAAATCAATGATTTTACGACCGGCAATTTCTTTAAATAAAAATTTTTGGAAAAGAAGTTTTGATGTTCAAAAATTGGGCTTGACAAAATAGTTTAAATATGCTTTTATTTGAATTGATGAATATTCAGGCTCACCGATGGCGGGAATTTGAAGATTTGAGATGGTGGCGATTTAGCTATTGGTATAGCCACTCCCGCCAGCGGTGGGTCTGGTGATGCGATAAGTTAAAACATAAAAAAGCAAAGAAACCGCTGGCGGGAAAAGCTCCTGCCAGCGGTTTTTTATTTACCAAAACCAAGGAGGGCAGGAGATGATTATCGTGATGAAAAAAGCCTCAACCAAAAAGGAGCTGGAGAAGGTGGCGGAAAAGGTAAAAGAGATGGGCTACAAACCACACATTCTTCACGGGGTTGAGCGTAATGTTATTGCCTGCATAGGTGATGAGCGGGGAAAGGTCAGGCTTCAGGCGCTAGAGACAATGCCTGGGGTGGAATCGGTTATGCCGATTTTAAAGCCTTATAAGCTTGCCAGCAGGCAGGTCAAAGATGGCAAGACCAAAATCAAGCTGAAAGCTATGGATGGTGGAAGCACAGTTACCATAGGTGGAAAAAGGTTTATTGTCATTGCTGGTCCATGCTCAGTGGAGAGCAGGGAACAGATTATTGAAACTGCCAAAGCAGTAAAAAAAGCAGGCGCGCACATTCTCAGAGGCGGAGCTTATAAGCCTCGCACCTCTCCTTACAGCTTTCAGGGCTTGGAGGAAGAGGGATTGAAGCTTCTGGCAGAAGCAAGAAAAGCAACAGGCTTGCCTGTGGTAACTGAGGTGATGAATCCGAGCGAGGTGGAGCTGGTTGCCCAGTATGCGGACATTCTCCAGATAGGTGCCCGCAATATTCAAAATTTTGCTTTGCTCAAAGCGGTTGGGCAGGTGAATAAGCCTGTATTTTTAAAGCGGGGAATGATGACCACAATAGAAGAATATTTAATGAGCGCAGAATACATCCTCAAGGGCGGAAACAACAAAGTGATACTCTGCGAGCGGGGCATAAGAACATTTGAGCGAGCCACCCGCAATACTTTGGATTTATCTGCGGTGCCTGTTTTGAAAAAAGAGACCCATCTGCCTGTGTTTGTTGACCCAAGCCATGCAACTGGTCATTGGGATTTGGTCATACCAATGGCAAAAGCAGCGGTGGTTGCTGGCGCTGATGGAATTATGGTAGAGGTTCATCCCCGACCTGAAGAAGCTCTTTCTGATGGCGGGCAATCATTAAAACCCAAAAACTTCAAAAAACTAATGAAAGAAATAGAACCGCTGGTAAAGCTCTCCCGTCGAATCCTTTGATTAAAACTAACTATTTTGCTTTGAAATCTGCTAGAAATAAAGATGGTCAATGGGGGAGATAGGGTGGCGTGCGCTCTTCAGAAAAATCTTGTTTTTTTGTCAACGATTCTTCTCCTTTTAAAACCTGCTCTGCTTTTTCAAACTCCTCCCTTATCTGCTCAACCATTTCTACCAGCTTATGCTCTGAAAGCTTTTGAGCGTTTTCTGGTTCTATAACCTTGCTTACTTTGAAAAGCATCTGATAAAACCATTCAATTCTTTGCACCAGAAAATTTCTCTGCTCCAAAAGTCTTAAACATTTCTGATATTGATTTTTCACTCGCTCATACGCCTGCTTGTATTCTTCTTGATTAACTCGGCTAATTCGACTTAATCGCTCATACATATCCATCTGCGACTTTAATTTCTGAGGATTGAGCGAAGAGGTGAAAAAAAGCTGGTCAACCATCTCCAGTCTCTGACTTAATGCCTTAAGGCGCTGGCAGAGCATCTCCAAATGATTTGCCTCTTGTTTTAACCAATCTGGAGCGCCTGGAAAAACAAATTCTTTGCGTAAAAATTTAATCAAGCGAATGCTTTTTCTAACCAAAGGCTCCCAAGAAAGCATACCCAGAGATTGTTTGCGGGAAAGGGTTTGAGAGTGAAAAATCCTTTGCAAAGAAACAATACCATAAATCCTGACCAGAAGATAATAATTAAGATAAAGAAGAAACAGTCCCAAAAAAATCTCATCAGCGACGGGCAAAAAATCCTTTCCTGCCAGGTCGCTGAGAAAAGCAAAAAGAAAAAGCAAATCACCTAAAGCCAGAAGAGGAAGAGGAAGATAATCAAGGAATCTGTCCAGAGAAAATCTGGCTATTCTAAAAATCCTTTTAATCTTAAACATCACTTTGAAGTTTAGAGAAATTAACCAGCATTTGCAAGCTGGTTTAAAATTGCTCAAACCAAAACCAGTTAAAAGACAAAGATAAAAAGCCTTTTTCTTGACACCTTCTTGAGCAATGCTAAAGTATGCGGAAAGAAAATGAAAGAAAGAATTATCCTTTGGCTGGCAAGTGGACTGGGACTGGGCTTGGCGCCTGTAGCTCCGGGCACCTTTGGAACCCTGCTCGGAGTGGGCATTTATTACTTAATTGGCTCAATTTCTGTCTGGATATATCTTTTGGTTCTGGCGGGTATTTTTGTGCTTGCGGTTTGGCTTTCCAATCAGGCAGAGCAAATTCTTCTTACCCGAGACCCACAGCTTGTAACTATTGATGAAGTGGTAGGATATCTCATCACAATGCTCAGCTTTCCAGTCCAAGGCAAGTGGATTTTTCTCGGCTTTCTGCTCTTCAGAATCTTTGACATCGCCAAAATCTATCCTGCCAGCTATTTTGACCGTATGGGAAAAAGAGGACTGGCAGTAGTAATGGACGATGTGGTTGCCGGGATATATGCCAATTTATCTTTGCAGGTAATCAGGCTGATTATCAGCTGAGGTTTTGAAAAAATGAATATTTCATTTCTGGCTATTGGCAACGAGCTGGTTTCAGGAAAAATTCAGGAGACCAACGCCCGCTGGCTGGCATCTCAGCTCCTTGTTATGGGCGAGCAGATAAAATTTATCCTTCTTGCTCCAGATAATGAAAACGAGCTAATAAAAGCTTTTAAATTTTTAGAAGCCAATTCAGATATCATCATTTGCTCAGGCGGACTAGGTCCCACTCCTGACGACCTTACAGCTCAGGCTTTTGCCCGCTACGCAGGACTTGAGCTTATCCTGAACAAAGAAATTCTCGACCAAATAAAATCCCGCTTTAAATTATTGCGGGGAATGGAAATGCCCCCAACTAATGAGAAACAGGCAATGTTTCCAAAGGGAGCAAAAATCATTCCCAATCCAGTTGGAACCGCACCGGGATTTGAGCTGGAGCTTAATTCCCGACACTGGTTCTTCCTTCCAGGTGTGCCCAATGAATTCCGAAATATGTGCGAGCAATACCTTCTTGCGCGTATCCGAGCACTTCTGAAAAAAGAGAAAATCTATCTTAGCAAAACCCTGCGGGTTTTTGGATTAACTGAAAGCAAGGTGGCTGAAATTTTACAAGAAGCCCGTCTGCCTGAAAACATCTCCCTTGCCTATCTTCCAGAATTTCCAGAAATCCATCTTCAGTTGAGCGTCTTCGCAGACACAGAGGAACAGGCAGAGGAGCTTATTAATCAAGCCTGTAAAGAAATCTCCGGGCTTTTGGGCGAGTATCTTTTTTCAAAAGAAGATAAGCCTTTGGAGCAGGAGGTGGGCGAGCTTTTGCGAAAAAAAGGTCTTAGCCTTGCCACTGCTGAAAGCTGCACAGGCGGGCTTTTGGCAAAAAGAATCACTGATATTGCAGGAAGCTCGGATTATTTTCTCGGCGGATTTGTCACTTATTCTAATGAAATGAAAATCAAAGAGCTGGGTGTAAGCGAAAATACCATCAAAGAAAAAGGAGCAGTAAGCTCTGAATGCGCCCGTCAAATGGCACAAGGAGCCCGGCAAAAAACAGGAGCGGATATTGCTGTTGCTATCACAGGCATTGCTGGTCCTACGGGCGGAACAAAAGAAAAACCTGTGGGATGTGTTCATATTGCCCTTGCAGATAAAAGCGGTGTGTGGGAAAGGCGCTTTCAATTCCTGCCCCTCAGTAGAGAGGTGGTTCGCATCCTCAGCGCCCAGACCGCTCTGGAAGCTGTAAGAAGAAAACTTTTAGGCTTGAGAATGCCGGGAGAGCCTAAAAATGAGCGCAAAGAAAAATAAACAAAAACAAGCCAAAATCCGCAGTTTCATTGCTATTGACCTTCCCGAGGATTTAAAAGAAGAGCTTAAAAAATTCCAATCTCGGCTTAAAAAATCCAAGGCAGATGTAAAATGGGTAAGACCAGAATCTATGCATATAACCCTTCGCTTTTTGGGCTATCTCACACCCGAAGAAATAGAAAAAGCCAAAACCGCCATAAACACTGTTGCCAAAAGGTTTGCTCCTTTTCAAATTCAGGTGCGTGGATGGGGAACATTCCCTGAAAAAGGAAGACCAAGAGTAATATGGACAGGTCTTGAGCAGGGAGCAGAAATTTTAGAACAAATCTTCAACCAGCTTGAAAAAGAGCTTGTAAAACTCGGCTTTGATAAAGCAGATAAAAAATTCGTCCCTCACCTTACTCTTGGCAGAATTAAAACTAGCAAAAACCTAAAAGACCTGATAGAATATTTAAATAAAGAAGGAACCAAAACCTATGGGAATTTTTGGGCTGAAAAAGTCGTTCTTTTTAAAAGCGACCTTAAGCCCGAAGGAGCGATTTATTCTATAATCAAAGACGAGCCCTTCTCCGCTCAAAAGGAGGGATAAATGAGCAAATCCAAAAAAACCGAAGAGCCTGAAAAAAACAAAAAGAAAGAAGAAAAAGATAAAGAAAAAAAAGAAAAAGCCATTGAACAGGCAATCAGCCTGATTGAAAAAGAGTTTGGCAAAGGCTCTATTATGCGCCTTGATTCCTCTATGAAAATCCCTGAAGTTGAAGTTATTCCCACCGGCTCTCTCGGTTTAGACCTAGCTCTCGGCGTGGGCGGAATGCCACGAGGAAGAGTGGTTGAGATTTTTGGTCCTGAAGCAAGCGGAAAAACCACCCTTGCCCTTCATCTTATTGCTGAGGCTCAGAAGCTCGGCGGTGTGTGCGCTTTTATTGATGCAGAGCATGCGCTTGATGTCAACTATGCCCAGCGTCTGGGCGTGAAAATAGATGACCTATTAATCAGCCAGCCTGATTATGGCGAGCAGGCTTTAGAAATAGCTGACTATCTGGTCAAAACAGGCGCGGTGGATGTGGTGGTCATTGATTCAGTGGCAGCGCTCACGCCAAAGGCAGAGCTGGAAGGAGAGATGGGTGATGCCCATATGGCACTTCAGGCAAGGCTGATGAGCCAAGCTTTAAGAAAACTCGCAGGCTCCATCTCCCGCTCCAAAACAATTGTCGCTTTTATCAACCAGCTTCGGCAGAAAATCGGAGTTGTGTTCGGCAATCCAGAGACCACAACAGGCGGAACCGCACTAAAATATTATTCCAGTATCCGATTGGATATTCGTAGAATCGGACAGCTCAAGCAGGGTGCAAATATTATCGGCTCAAGAGTAAGAGTTAAAGTGGTGAAAAATAAGCTTGCTCCACCTTTCAGGCAGGCGGAATTTGACATTATGTATGGAGAAGGAATCAGCCGAGAAGGAGAAGTGCTGGACCTAGGATTAAAGCTGGGAGTAATTGAAAAAATAGGCGCCTGGTATTCCTATCAGGATGAAAGGCTTGGTCAAGGAAGAGAAAACTCCAAATCCTTTTTAAAGGCGCATCCTGAAATCCGACAAGAAATAGAGAAAAAAATCAAAGAGCTATATAGAGAAGAAATCCTTGGAACAACAGATGAAGAATAAGGAGGTTGCAAATGGCTAATCAGGTTCATGGACCAAACCGTCCTATTCGTCCAACTCAATCAGCTCCCACAGCTCCCCCAGGTGCTCCTTCTAAAAAAACCGGGATTGAGCTTAATGAAATCCTTCAGGTAGCTATGAAAGCTGGCGCAAGTGATATTCATATAAAGGCAGGACTTCCGCCTATCTTCCGTATTGATGGTCAGCTTTATCCATACAAAGAAGCTCCTCGCCTCAGCCCAGATGTGGTGAATAAAATGGCGTTCGGCATTATGACCAAAGCCCAGCAGGAAAAATTCAAAGAAGCAGGAGAAATTGACCTTGCCTATGGAGTTCCCGGACTGGGAAGATTCAGGGTGAATATCTTTCAGCAAAGAGGCACCATCGGCATTGTTCTTCGTGTTATTCCTTTTGGCGTGAAAACCATAGAGGAGCTTAACCTTCCGCCAATTGTTGGAAAACTTGCTCTTGAGCCAAGAGGTCTTATTCTCGTCACCGGCACCACTGGTAGCGGAAAAAGCACTACCCTTGCCGCAATGATAGATTTAATTAACTCCACCCGAACCTGCCACATCGTCACCATTGAAGACCCCATAGAGTTCCTGCACCGTGATAAAAGAAGCATCATTAACCAGAGAGAGGTGGGATTTGATACCAAAAGCTTTGCTGTGGCGCTAAGAGCTGCTCTCCGTCAAGACCCAGATGTCATTCTCGTGGGCGAGATGAGAGACTTTGAAACCATTGAAACCGCACTTTTAGCTGCAGAAACAGGACACTTGGTTCTTTCAACTTTGCACACTCTTGATGCTACCGAGACCATCAACCGCATTGTTGCTGTTTTCCCGCCTTATCAACAGAAGCAGGTTAGGCTCCAGCTTGCCAGCGTGCTTCGTGGTATAATCAGCCAGCGTCTTGTTCCTCGTGCTGATGGTAAAGGAAGGGTGCCAGCAGTTGAGGTTCTGGTCAATACCGCCCGCATTAGAGAGTGCATTGAGGATAAAGACCGCACCAAAGAAATCCGTGATGCTATTGCCAGCGGTTTTGTCGCTTATGGTATGCAGACATTTGACCAGTCGCTACTTCAGCTTTACCGAAAAGGACTTATTACTCTGGAAGAAGCTCTCAAGCAATGCTCCAATCCTGATGACTTCAAGCTTAAAATCTCCGGCATATCTTCAACCACTGATGCTGAAAAATGGGATTACTTTGACAAAACCGAAGAAGAAGAGCCCAAAGGAGGCAAAAGCTCAACAGGCAGTGATGACTTTGAAATAGAGCGCTTCTGATTTTATCTAAAACTAACTCGGGAAAAATTCCAATGAAGCTGGATGAGATAAGAGAGAAATTTCTTAAATATTTTGAAAAAAACGGTCATACAATTGTGCCTAGCTCTAGCTTAATTCCTGAAAACGACCCCACCCTGCTCTTCACCAATGCTGGAATGAACCAGTTTAAAGATGTCTTTCTGGGAATTGAAAGGCGTCCCTATACCCGTGCCTGCTCCAGCCAAAAATGCTTCCGTGCCAGCGGAAAGCATAATGACCTAGAAAATGTCGGATACACTGCCCGGCATCACACCTTTTTTGAAATGCTGGGTAATTTCAGCTTTGGCGATTATTTCAAAGAAGAAGCAATTGCCTATGCTTGGGAATTTCTCACCCGCGAATTGGGTTTGGATAAATCTCGGCTTTATATAACCATCTACAAGGATGATGAAGAAGCTTTTGAGCTTTGGCAAAAAATAGCCAATATCTCTCCAGAAAGAATCTACCGAATGGGAGAAAAAGATAATTTCTGGAGTATGGGAGATACAGGTCCTTGCGGACCCTGCTCCGAAATCATTTATGACCAAGGAGAAGAGGTTGGATGTGGCAAGCCAACCTGTCAGCCCGGTTGTGATTGCGACAGGTATCTTGAGCTGTGGAATCTGGTCTTTATGCAATATAACCGAGATGAAAAAGGCAATCTAACCCCTCTTCCCAAACCAAGCATAGATACTGGAATGGGGCTGGAAAGAATCACTGCGGTTATGCAGGGGGTTCATTCCAACTATGATATTGACCTTTTCCGCTCAATCATCGCCCGCATTGAGGAGCTTTCTGGAAAATCTTACAAAGAAGATGAAAAAATTGACATCTCTATGAGGGCGATTGCTGACCACGCAAGAGCAATGGCTTTTTTAATTGCTGATGGTGTCCTTCCCAGCAATGAAGGAAGGGGATATGTGCTTCGCAGGGTGATGAGGCGGGCATCAAGGCATGCTAAACTTTTGGGATTTAATGAACCCGTGCTTTATAAAATATCTGATAAAGTCATAGATTTAATGGGAAACGCATACCCAGAACTTGTAGAAAAAAGAGCCTATATTGTTGAAGTTGTTAAAAACGAAGAAGAAAGATTCCTGC
>CAZQJX010000057.1:0-15167 GCA_964592965.1 uncultured bacterium | reverse complement strand
GTCAGCAGATTGGGATTTTTGCTTATCAGGCGGGTGAGGCAGAGGAGCCTTATGCGGTAGTGGGACTCACAGACCTTACCGCTCGGCTTAATGTTCGTAAAATTCTCGGAAAGGATATTCTCACCTTCACGGTTCCCTGGAAGATGTTTCTGGAAATGGAATCTGAGGTAGAGGGAAGCTTTTTGGAGCAAATTACTTGGAAGAGGTTGCAGGAGAAATAAATTTTATTCAAGCAGAGAATCAACCAAAGCAATGAATTTTTGCTCAAGGGTTTTTTCTTCAAATTCCTTTACCCATTCCCAATTTCTCTGGGGAGTCTTGTTTCCCTTCCAAAATTGATAAAGCTGAAAAATAGCCTCTCTATCGTCAACTGAAAAAGAGATTTTTTATAGTTTGTGGAAAAAATTGACAAGCAGAAGATTTTATCCTTTTAATGGAATGTATGGAAAGAGCTTGTTTTTGCTTGACTTTAGACACAGAGCTTTATTGGGGAGTTTTTGACAAAATATCTTATGAAGAATTTAAAAAAATATGTCCGGATACAAGAAAGGTATTTTCTCTTTTGCTTGACCTTTTTGAAAAGCGTCAAATTAAAGTGACTTGGGCTTTTGTTGGTCATCTGTTTTTAAAGGAGTATTACGGAGAGAACGGCAAAAAGCATCCCCATTTAATCCGCCCGCCTACCAAAACAGGCGAGGATAGGCTTTCCGTGCTACCTTTTGGCTCAGTTGAGAGCGAGCCTTATTGGTATGGAGCGGATTTGGTTGAGTTAATCCGCTCCCGAGCTCCAGAGCACGAAATTGCTCTGCATACTTTTACTCATACTATTTGGACAAAAGGTATAAGCGAGGAGGTGGTAAGAAGTGAGCTGGAGCATAGCTTGAGGTATGCAAGGGAGCTTGGATTAGAGCTTAAGAGTTTTGTTTTTCCCCGCAATCAGGAGGGATTTCATCATTTGCTAAGGGAGTATGGTTTTACAGCTTATCGGGGTAGTGAGGACTGGTTAGATTCTCGTTTGATTTTGGGAAAGCCCTATCGGATAGCCAAGCACTGGTTAAAGCTCCCTCCTCGTGTAAGTCAGCCGGAGGAAAAACTGGCAGGGCTTTGGAATATTCGTGCGTCAATGTTTCTTCCTCCAATAGAATCCGTATATAAAGCGCTGAGCTTACGAGCAAGGGTTATAAGAGCGAAAAAAGGTATAGAGCGTGCTGTTGAGAAGAAAGCTGTTTTTCATCTTTGGTTTCATCCTCACAATGCCTGCCAGCAGACAGAAGCTTTTTTGTTTGTCTTAGATAACATTCTTCGGTTGGTTGAGAAAGAAATTCAGGCTGGCAGAATAGAGAACTTAACAATGGCAGAGCTTGCAGAGAAAATGAGTAAAGAGAAGAAAGCCTTATAAAAAGGGATTAAAAGTAGTGAGTGAAAAGCCTGCCAGAGCACTCTTGCTTTTAAGAGCTGGTGATGAGAATTTTCTATTGATTAAAAAAGTTAAAGAGATTATACCCATTTGCGGAGTGGTTTGGGAAAGAAAAGGATTTGCGGAGCGGTTTCGTGTGGTTTGGAGAAGGAGAAAAAAGATAGGGATTATAAAGGTCATTGACCAGCTTCTTTATTTAGTTGTTCGTGATGTTTTATCCTTGCTGGGATTTTATCCGTCAATTATTAAAGTAGATGAGAGGTTAAAAAGGGAAGCGGTAGAGGGGCTAGATTGTTTGGTTGTTGGCTCGGTGAATGACCGTCAGGTTCTGGAGTTTGCTGGTGAGAAAAAGCCAGATGTGGTGATTGTCTCAGGAACAGGGATTTTAAAAAAGGATTTGATAGATGCTTTGAAAGTGCCGATTATTAACTATCATGCTGGCATAACTCCTGAATATCGTGGGGTTTATGGAGCCTTTTGGGCACTTTTGGAAGGAAAGCCAAGCCTTGTTGGTTCAACCATTCATTTGATTGACCCGGGCATAGATACTGGTGCTATTCTCCGACAGGAACGAATAGAAATTGACCTTTTAAATGACACCCATCTTTCTTTATTTGAGAAGCAGTTTTTAAAAGCCTTAGAGCTAATTGAAGATGTACTTAAAGAATTTTTAAGCAGAGGGAAATTAGAAGGATGGGAGAAAAAAGGAGCGAGGTCTCAACTTTATTATCATCCGGGATTAACCGAGCTTATTAAATTCTGGATTCAGATTGGCATTCGCTAAGGCTTTACCAGTTCATAAAGATACTCAATAAATTTTTTCTCAAATTCTTTTTCCTCAAATTGAAGGATATATTTTTGATTTCGCTCAGGCTTTTTACCTTGTTTATAGAAAAGATAAAGCTGGTAGAGAGCCTTTTTGATTGCTTTTATATCATTACCATTAACGACAAAGGCTCCGCCTGCTTTGCGTAATATCTGGGCAGTTTCCCCTTCTGGAATCATCGCCAAAATCCATCCCGGCGCACGCATATATTCAAAAACCTTTCCGGGAATAACAATAGAGTTTTTCACATCACTGCCGAGAAAAAGCAAAAGCACTTTAGCAGAGCAAAGCCAGCTTATAACTTTGTTATGAGGCACAAAATCTTTTATATAAACTATATTTTCTAAGTTGTATTTTTTGACCATTTCAATATGTTCCGGAAAAAACTGACCAATCATCCATACTTTGATTTCAGATTTAATATCTGTTTGTTCAAAGATAAGGTCTTTTAAAGCACGGAAAAATTTTTCTGGACTATGCGCTCCATAAAATGCACCGATATAAAGCAAGCTAAAACCCTCAAGCTCAATAGGTTTTTGTTTTTGGAAATCCTTTTCAGAATAAGCGTTAGCAAGAGGTTTAAATTTCTCTTTCAGCTCAGGATAGGTGTTTTTAGCTTCCTGAAGTCCATAAGCAAATAAAACCAAGTCCGCGTTTTTTATCACCCATTTTTCCATTTTTGCACTAAGCCAGCGGTGAAAGCGTGTAGGATAAAAGTAATAGGGATGTCTTGCCCAGGCGTCACGGAAATCAACCAGCCAGGGAATTTTAAAAAGCTTTTTTAAAATAAGTCCAGCAAGTTGAACGCTGTGCGGGCTTGTGCTGGTGATAATAATGGAAGGCTTTTCCTTTCTAATGAACTTAATTGCTCGGGCAGTGGCAAAAGGCACAAACCCGATGTATTCATCTGGCACAAGTAGCCAGTTCCTGAATTTACTAAAAGCTTTCCAAAGCCTTTTAAAAAATCCTTTTTGCGGAAATGGGGATACAACAGCATCTTTTGCAGGCGACTTTTTCCGTGAGAAAACAACATAAGCAAGCCTTTTTGGGTCAAGGGATTCTGTGCGCTCAATTTGGGCAAGATTTTTTACCTCTTCCAAAAGGTCAGGGTCTGCTCCCCGAGAAATGGCTTGTTTTACTGTAATAACAATTGGCTCAAAGCCTGCATTTTTCAAAGCTTTGGTTATTCTCACCAGTCTGGGACTGCCCCCACCCGGAGCAGGAGGATAAACATAAGAGATAATCAGAGCTTTTTTGCTCATTTTGCTGGGAATATATCTTTAAATTTTTTTGCGGTCAAACCTTTCTGCTTGACCCAATCCCCATTCAGGCATTAATCTAAAAAATAGATTAACCGCAAAGGAGGAAAAAATGAAAAGATACATCTGGATAGTTTGTGTGGCGGTGGTTTTGCTGGTCTCTTTTTCCTGCAGGAGAAAGGAGAAGGAAAAGGAGATTTCTGAAAAGCCCACTCCTCAGCCAGCACCTTCTCCCAGCCAGACTGTTAAAACTCCTTCTCCACCGCCTTTTCCTGGGCTGGCGCAGGAGGGAAAAGTTATTTCACCAGATGTATATCTGAAATTTGAAATTGAGCGGTTAAAAATTCAGGTGGATACGCAGGCTGAGTATTTAAAATTACTTGGGTCCGCCCAGCAATGGAGCAAGGAGCTGGAAGAAAAAATACAGGAGCTTGACCATCAAATGGCGGAAAAGTTTGCTGAGCTTAAATCAAAATACAATCTGACCTTTGCGGACCTGAAAAAGACCCTTGAGGACCCAGCCTCTAAAAAGGCAATTGAAGAATACAAAAAAGCTCACCCTGAGGTGGATAAGGAACTGAACGAGCTGGAAAGCCTGCTGAAAAAGCAGGCAAAACAGATTGAAGCGGAACAAAAAAGATTAATGGAAAAAACCCCTCCTCCACAAGAAGAGGAAAGATATTAAAGGCACACAAATAGATTTAAACTTTTCAGGTTTTCTCTTTAACTTCTCTTTTTTGGTCTGGGCAGATTTTACAAGGTCGCCATAAAATCTTGATTCTTAAGGTGGATAGTGAATAGAATAAATGCTTTTCCAGCCAGCAGTAAATGGTTTTTTAAGCAGAGCCTCTATTTCCTCTTTGGAACGCTGTGTAAGCTCATCTGCTGGTGGAAGCTTGCCCGGCGGAAAAGCGGTCATTATATCGTTGATGAGTTTTTCCATATAATCTAAAAGCGCCTCTAATCCAGACTTGGCTTTTTCTGCATCTGCCTTGGTTGCTTTTCCCACCACGCCCTCAGGATAGGCAAAGATTTCCGCAGGAGCACATCCTGCGTGCCCATACCAAGCAATGGGGCGATGAAGCAGGCATCCCGCCTTGTCAATGTGCCCTTCAGGAAGGTATCCTTTGGGCTGAGTATCAACCGCATCTTCCATTTTAATCATTTCTGGGAAAAGGCACAGTGCCCAGCTTGTCTCAACCTCATCTGCGTGAATGAAATGGGTTTCATAAGGTCCGCCTTCTTCTTTAGTTTTAAAATGGTCTTGAATGGCATGATACCAGTTGAGGTTGATGATTATAGCTGGAACCTGATAGGTCTTCATAAATTGATGAATGGCAGTGGGAATGACATATTCCTGACCGTGCCCATTTAAGATTATCTGCTTGCGGAAGCCCATATTCCAACATCCAGCTATAACCGCCCGAAGCATTCCCACGAAAATTTCTTCAGGAACAACAATCGTGCCCGGCATTCCCATATGATGAAAAGGATGAGAGCCATACCAGATGGGCTGAGCAACAGTGCAACCGGTTTTCAGCGCCACCTGCTCTGCCATTCTCGTGACCAAAAAAGTATCTTCACCAATGCAGGCGTGCGGACCGTGATTTTCTGTGGAGCCAACAGGAATGATGATGAGGTCGCATTTTTCCAATCGCTCTTGAATTTGCTTCCAGGTCATAGTTTGAAGATAAACTCCATCAGCCAAATCCATATGACCGGTTTTAGGCGGAATTTCCCACTTGCTCATAGCACCTCCCTCCTTTTTAATTAGTTTAGGTTAAGAAGAACACCCACACCTGCGCCATTGCCTTTTTCTGGAACAATGGGAAAGATAACTGCGTTTTTAAGGGCAGATTTCTTTTTATCTGTTTTGTGCCAGCGCTTCTCATACGGATAATCATCGTGCTTTTTAGACACAGAATATCCTACAATCATTCCCAGCCCAGCGCCCATTACCACATCGCTGAACCAGTGAACATCGCTTTCCATTCTGCACATTCCTGTATAGATGGCTAAAAGATATGCAGGGATGCCCCAAGCGTGTCCGAGCCTGTGGTCAATAACCGCAGCAAGGGTGAAGCTGGCGCTGGTATGACCGCTGGGAAAAGAATCATACCCTGATTCATCAGGCCTCTGTCTTCCAACCACTGCTTTGAAAATAGTGGTTAAAATTCCATTGATAATCTCCGCCTCTGCCAGAACCTCGCCAGTGGTGGCTAGCTTTTGATTTTTGGCTAAAAGACCACCTCCCCACAGCGAGAGGGCAATTCCCGCCTGCGTGAGACCATCTCCCCAGGTGTTGCCAATGCCTTTGTAGTCGCCCAGTGGCTCGTATTCAAGCCACCAACTTCGCACCTTATCATCTTGAGTGAAAGCCACTCCTGCTAAAGTGGTGCTGAGGGCAAAATAGGGCACATTTTCATCAGAAAAGACCGCTTTGGTTCCTTCCCAGAGATGGGGAAGAAGAACATCCACAAAAAATTCCTTTGGCTGTGGGTGAACTTGGGCTTTTTGGGGCTTTTCTTTTTTTGCTTTTTTGGGCTTGGCAAAAATACCTGAAGGAACAAGAAGAAAAACCAATAAAACCACTGCCACCTTTTTCATCTTTTTTCTCCTTATATTTAATTTTTGATTAACTTTACTTGATATAGAAACTTCTCCCAATCTTTTAATTGCCATTTAAGTTCTGTAATAGGGACAATATATCTTTCTTCCCTAATTTCACCCATATATTTTAAATTTTCCCCTAGGTATTTAATCTGATTTGCTTTTGTTTTAAAATATCCGCAAATAAATCCTTTTATTTCGGTTTTTGCTTCTCCACATTTATAATCTTTTATTCGCGTTTTTATTTCAGTTAAATAACCTTGAAAAATTCCATTATTTGGAGGTATCTTATCTTGCAAAAAATTAATTAACTTTGTAAAACCACATGCTTCAATAAAGAATTGTAATATAGGAGGATGAGGGACAAAACATTTAACCATAACACCATAATCATAACCTAAATCTGCTTCTGCCCAAATACCGGCAAGAGTTGGAGATGTTTTTATACTGACCTTTTTATCTGCATTTATTATATCATTTCTAAATTTCTCAATTTCAGTGGATATTTCCCAGTCTAGTTGGATATTGACAGGAAAATTTTTTTCTAAAAATTTTTTTAACAAAACTTCTCCTAATTTGCCAACAAATTGATCTGCAAGAATAGATTCAAAGCTTCGCCTTCTTTGTCTAAATCCTTTTTGCGTTGTGGTAGCTTTTGTTCCGCCTAAAAACATCTGATAGGTGATTTCTATACAGAATATAAGGAGCCTTATAATATCTTCATCATCAAGTTTAGAAATAATAGTAATTGGTATAATTTTTTGCTCAAGCCAATCAAAGACCAGATTTTCATTTAAGAATTTTTTATTAGATTTCTTTTCTAAGATATTAAATTCATTTATCCGTGATGCAGAAAGTAGTAAATCTCCTATCTCGTCAAAAGCAAAATTTATATTATGCTTTTGTAAAGAGTATTTTTGAAGTTCTATTATAAAATCTTTGAGCTTTTCTTTAAATTTTGTAGGGCTGTTAAGCTCGCTTTGTAATATCCGAATCATTTTATTTAGTTTCTTTTTAATATAATAAGATGCTCAGTTTTGATTCTACTGTCTTTGAGACCAGATGCGGGATTAATTTTAGATTCAAACATTACTCTTGATACTATTTTGTCTATAAAAGTTACTTCATGCTTCCAACCAAAATGTGATAGATGTTCAATAATTATATCGTCTATTGGTATGGAAAGATTTCTAATTTTTGCAGGTCCAACAAAAATGCACATATAATTTGTTACTTTTTCTCCAAGTTTGGCAAAAATATTTAATATTGCATTAAAATATCTATCATATAATTTGGAAAGATGCTCTTCTTTGATATGGTTCTTATATTTATAATATTTTTCTGAAAATATTTTTATTTTAGGGACATTTCTATAAGGGATTTCTTTTTTATTTAACTCTTTTATATAGGATTCACTATATCCTAGCCAAAATAGTTCAAGTTTTGTTGACCTAATATATTCTTGTGCTTGCAAATAAGGAGGTGATGTAATAAGAATGTTTACTTCATTTTTTAAATCTGTTTCTAAACTATCTATTCCTGCATTAATAGTAAAGTTAACTTTTTGAGGTTTAAGAGCTTGATATTCCCAAATTTTCTTTAAAAGAAGGCAGATTTCTTTTTCCAATAAATGGAAAAACAGGGATTTCCAATCTTTGTTTAATAGTTCTTTTATTTTGTTTCGGGAATATTTTGATTTATAAAGTTTATGAACTTTCTCGTCGCTGTAAGAAAAATATCTTGTTGTTTTTAACAATGGGATTAAAATTATATACTTTTTGTCATTTTTTAATGAATGAACAAATCCCCACACCTTTGAGAGAATAGGAATGAACTCCTCAGGAAACCAATAGGTTAAATTAGACCATTGGGGGATAAACTCTTTTTCAGAATTTTTAATTTCTTTCATTAAATTAACAATGTCTATTTTGGGTTTTTTCATTATGGCGGTTGAATGGATTATATCTAACATCGGATTTAAATCCCAAAGTTCATAATCATATCCGTAAATTCTTGCGGTAATTCCAACCATTCCATACCCGGCAAAAGGGTCAAAAATTTTCATTCCTTTTTTGGCATATTCCTTTAGTACATAGGCTATTACTTGAGGGATAAATTTTGCAGGATATTTATAAATAGCGAAAGTTCCGTAGGTAGTAGAAGGTATTTCTGGTATTGTATTTCTAAAAAGAATAGGGATTTTTTTTGATGAATTTTGCAAAGGAATAGTCTCAGCATAGTCAATTTTTTTATTATTTTCCCAAAATTTTAATTGCTTGTTTTTCATTTTGCAGATTTATTCCAGCTGGGAAGAAATTTGGGTTTTGATGGATTTTCCGCTCGCAAGGTCACGGGCGGAAACTGTGAGTATTCCTTCTGTATCCACAGAAAAGGTCACTTCAATTTTCACTTCTCCTTTGGGTCTGGGCGTAAGTCCGGTAAATGAGACCACACTCAAAAGCTCATTATCTTCAGCTCTTGGGCTTTCTCCTTGCATAATCA
This sequence comes from uncultured bacterium, assembly GCA_964592965.1. Taxonomy (GTDB): domain Bacteria; phylum RBG-13-61-14; class RBG-13-61-14; order RBG-13-61-14; family DRUE01; genus CAZKMM01. Next base: position 6,553 of record CAZQJX010000057.1, on the reverse strand, counting down.
CCAGCCGAACCGATGTTTGATTATCTTTATGAGTTGTAAAAATCTGCTTCTTTTTCACCGGCACAGTGGTGTTTTTAGGTATAATCACCTTAAACCTTCCATCAGGTAGGGCAAGCCCTATGGAGAGGGGCACAACATCTAAAAGCAGAACGCCGGTCTCGCCTCGAGTGATGATATCTGCCATAATAGCGGCGCCCATTGCCACCACTTCATCTGGATGCACGCCTTTTGATGGCGGTTTGCCAAAATAAGATTTGATTTTTTCCCAAACCAAAGGCATTCGGGTTTGTCCGCCTACCAGCACAACCTCGTCAACTTGATCCGGCGTAAGACCAGCATCATCAAGCGCAAGCTGGCAGATATCCAGAGTTTTATCCACCAAAGGCTCGGTGAGCATTTCCAGCTCATCTCTGGTGAGAATGTATTCAAGATTAATAGGACCTTCAGGACCACGGGCGATAAAGGGGAGTTTTATCTCTGCTTCTCTTCTTATGCTTAATTCCTTTTTTGCTTCTTCGGCGGCGATGCGAAGGCGCTGGAGCGCCACTGGGTCGGTAGAAAGGTCAATACCTGTTTCTCGCTCAAACTTTTCAGCAAGGTATTCAACAATCCGATTATCAAAGTCCACACCGCCTAGGAAAGTATCTCCTGCGGTGCTTAAAACCTGATACACCTTCTCCTCTATGCTCATAACCGTGACATCAAATGTTCCACCGCCAAGGTCATAGATAACTATATTTTTTTCTTCTCCCTTGCGATAGCCATAGGCAAGGGCAGCGGCAGTAGGCTCGTTGATTATTCTTACCACCTCTAATCCAGCCATCTGCCCAGCTTTTCTTACAGCAGAGCGCTGTCGGTCATTGAAATAGGCGGGAACAGTTATCACCGCCTTGATTTCATCGTCCTTTAGATAATCCTCAGCAACCTTGCGGATATAGTTGAGAATAAGCGCGCTTACCTCGGGAATGGTAAAGGGACGGTTATTGCCTAAAACTTCAACCTCTCCACTTCTTCCCTCAATGACCTTGTAGTAATAGCTTTCTTTTACCTTCTGAACAATCCAGTCTTTATATTTTCTTCCCAAAAGCCTTTTTGAGCCCTGAATGGTATTTTCTGGATTGGTTAAAGACTGCCTGACCGCATCGTATCCGACAAGTAGCTCATCATCGGGCGTGAAACTAACCACACTGGGAATAGTAAGATAGCCTTTGCTGGAAGGAATGATTTTAGGCTGTCCCTTCTCCACAATAGAGGCGCAGGTGTTGGTGGTGCCAAGGTCAATTCCGATGATTTTCATTTTTCCTCTATGTCAAGCGGGTATTCTACCGCTAAAAATCTCTCCAGAGCCAGCTCCTGCTCGGGAGTGAGGTTGATGAATTTTATTCCCATTCCGGGAGTGAGCTTTTTCTCCTTGTTTTCAAACACATCTTTTTCTGTGACCACTCTCACCACTTCTCCTTGCACCTCTACTTCTTCGCCGGTATCTGGATGAATTAAGGTAAGATTCATCACGGTTCCCACAGGCTTGGGGTCATTGGTGGGAATAAAGATTCCGCCCTGACTTATATCTTTAGCATATTTTTCCAAAAGAGTTGATAGATCGGGAAAGCGCACCTTCATTCTGATGCTTGCTCGGGGATGTTTTCTTCTATCTTGCAAAAGATGGGGGTTTTCTTTCAGGCGCTTGTTAATGTATTTTTCCAGCTTTGCCTGCATAGTTTCTTCAAAATCAACAAACTGCACGCCCATTCCAGCATCCCAGCCCTTTTCTCGGGCAAGCTCTGGCTCAATAATATGCACCACCTCTCCCACTGCTTCCAAAGGCTCAGGCTCATCAGGAAGAAAAAGTTTAATTTCAATAGCGGTCTGGGGAGGGAGTGGATTTTCGGTTTTGATAAAAATTCCTCCTTTGGAAATGTTTTTTGTGTATTCCTTATAAAACTGGTTAAAAGTTTTAAAATGAACTTCTATCTCGCTTTCAATTCTTAATAATTCCCTTCTGCCCATAGCTTCCCTTTCTGCTTTTATTTTAAGCTTTAAAGCGGTTTGGTGTCAAAGTGAAATTTATTGTTGATGATAGTCAATAGCACGGTATATGTAAAAGCGTTTAATTGGATAGTTTTGTCTAAAGATTATCATTGGCTCATCAAGTGCTATGAGCTTTGAAAAACATCTTTTTACCTTTTCGGGCATTGGTCGGACATCAAAATATATTGCGGTTTTTCCTTTTAATTCCTCTGGGCTTCGCCAGAGATTAAATTGGCTCTTTTTATGCCCTGCGCTGATTACAACAGGAACAGGATGGTCGGGAAGACAGAACATAGCTATGCTTGCGGTTTGGTATCTTCTGGTGGAAAGCTCCTCGTTTTTTTCTCGGTATCGTTCAATTTTCTGGCAGAGTTCTTTCCAGCCTTCCAGCTCTTGGTCAAGGCGCCAGTCAAGCGGTCGGGCTAAATGATATTTTTCTTTTATCTTCCACGAATAAGCTCGCAAAGACCGATACCTTATCTCTACCACCAAAAGCAGGCATAAAATAAGGCTGAGGGCATTGGCAACAAAGAAATATCTGGGAGAGAGAATTTTGCTTTTTGATTCAGAAAAGCTTTGCTGGCAGAAAAGAACGAGCAGGGGAAAAATCCCGACCAGTGTCCAGTTTCCAAAAACACCGCTCCGAAAGGATTGAATGAAGAAATAAGCGAAGATAGGGAAGGAGAGAAAAGCTAGGGCGAGCAGTTTTTCATCTTTTTCTTTTTTCAATTTTTTAAGACCAGCCCCGCAAGCCCAGAGCACGCCCAGAGCAATGAGAGGAAAAAGCACGCCAAACTGCGAGCCGATAAACTTCAGACATTTACTAAATCTCTCAAGCGAACTAAGATGCGGGGCAGAAGTAAGCTGGCGAATGGCAACAAGATGAGGAAAGCCAAGTTTTATGTTCCAGATAATTACAGGCAAAAACCCTATAATGTTTAAAGCACCAGCCAGCCACACTCCTGGCTTTTTGAGCATATCTCTTCCTTTTTCAGTAAAAAGCAGATATAAAGCAAGGCAAAATCCAACAAGAGCGGTATTCAATTTTGAATATAAGCTTAAAAGCAAAAATACCCCTGTTCCCAGCCAGGTTTTGGTGGTGGGATTTTTTATGGTGCGAAAGAAAAAATAGTAAAATCCACTCAAAAAGAAAACAAGCACGGTATCGTGAATCATTACCAAGCCAGAGAAAAAATAAATCGGCACGCAATTTAAACTTATGGCAAAAAAAGCAGATTGTTTTGCTGAGCCAAAAAGCTCAAAATAGGCAAAAAAGGAAAGCAAAGTGGTGAGGAACATAAGCAGAACAGCAGGCAGTCTGACTGTGAACTCATTAGGAGCATTGGGCAGGTGATTAAAAATCCAGTTAATCCAAGCAACTATACCGGGCTGGTCAAAATAGGCTATGGCTGGTTTTTGCGACCAGCTCCAGTAGTAAGCTTCATCTGGGCTTATAGGAATTTTTCCTATAAAAGCCAGCCGAAAAACTGTTAAAGCAAAAGCAAAAAAAACCACCAAAGTGAGCCAGAATGTTTTTTCACCCACACGCATACTCAATTGGACTTCACAGGTAAGAGTATGGTAAAAACAGTTCCTTCTCCAGGCTTGCTTTTGACATTAATTTTTCCCTGATGCCTTTCCACAATATTTTGGACAATGTTAAGACCAAGCCCTGTGCCCTTCCCTTCAGGTTTGGTAGTGAAAAATGGCTCAAAGATTTTGCTTAAGTTTTCAGGAGCAATTCCTACTCCGTTGTCTTCAACTCTCAGCTCTATCCAGTTATCTTTTGCCTTTGCCTTAACCTTTACCTTTCCCCCGCCTTTTTCCGCGCAGGCATAGGAAGCATTGGTGAGAAGGTTAATTAGCACCTGCTCAATCTGGTCTTTAACTGCAAACAGTCTGGGCAGGTCTTTGGGAACCTGATTCTCAATCTCCACTCCACCTCTGCGAAGCTCATACCCGCTGAAAAGGAGGATATCATTAACCAGCCTTCTCAGGTCAATTTCTTCTTTTGCCTGCACGCTCGGTCGGGCATAACTGGTGAGATTTCTTACCAGCCTTTGAATACGCTCCACCGCCTCAATTGCTTTACCGAGCTTATCAGCCAGTTCTTGCTCGCCCAGCTCCATAATTTTTCTTCTCACCATTTCGCAGTAGGTGTTAATTGCCTGAAGAGGATTATTTAGCTCGTGGGCAATGCCCGCTGCCATCTGCCCGAGCCCTGCCAGCCTCTCTGAGTGAAGCACCTGCGCTTCTAGAAAGCGAATAGGACCTAAATCCTGTCCAACAGCAATTATCCCTCTGAGTCTCCCTCTATCATCTCGTAGCCAAGATACATTGAAAAGCGCCTCTTTTCTCTCTCCCTGCACATTTCTGAAAACCGCTCTTAAGCTGGAGAGCCTTTTTCCCTGCTCCAAGCGAAGGAGCAGTTTTTCAAAACCAAGCCTTTCTTGGTCTTGGTCGTAAATCTCCTCAATGAATTTACCCCAGAAATCCTTTAAGCTCATTCCCAGAATTTCCTCTCTACTCACTCCCAGCTGTTCCTCAACCTGACGGTTAATAAGAGCAATTCTTGCTTGGTCATCAAGCATAAAGATAAATGCACCTGCGTTTTCAATCAGACTTTCCTGAAAGCTACGCAAAAGCGCCATCTGCCGAATTCTGAGCAGAGCTGGAATAAGAATGGATAAAAGCTTTGAGAAAAGCTGAATAATAAACTCCTCATCTTTGGTAAATGGATGCTGATGATGTGATTCTATGCCCAAAAATCCCATCATTCCCTGCTCGGAGATGATGGGCGCCAGCGTCAGACTTTTAGCATCTTTAAGAAAGCCCCTAATTTCTTCATCTGGCTCCAGATACACTGGCTTTTGTTTTTGCTCCAGCTCGCTCATTATTTTTTGAGGCAGAATAACCTTTTCTCCAACAATTTCAGGCTTAAGGTTGTTCTGTGCCCTGACGATAAAATCTTCATTCTCCTTCCAGCCCAGCCAGATATGGGCTCTGGGAAAAACCTCTTGGAACAGGGCAAGGAACTTTTCAAAGATTTTCTCTTCATCTTGGTAGGGGTCTATTTTATAGCTAAGTTCAAGGATGCGCTCCAAAAAGAGATTTCGCTTCATCAGCTTTTCTTTTTCTCTTTCCAAGTCCAAATAAAGCTGATAATGAGCAAAAGCAATAGCCAGCTGTTCCAAAATGGGCTTGAGCTGTGCCAGTTTTGCCTCATCAAAAAATCCTCGCTCGTGATGTCCGAGAAACAGCCTGCCCACAACCTGATACTGGAATTTTAAAGGAAGACTTGCTATTGAATTAAGTCCGAACTCCTTTAACTCCTTTAAAATCTCTTGGGCATCGGTGGATGCTTCTTCAGGAAGTTTTATCTCGCTCTGCTCTTTGTATAGTCTGATTTCATCTGCTTCAATAAATCTTTTTGCAGGCTCTAATCTCTCAAACATTCTGCGTTCCTGAAGGCGCTTTTTGCCCAAAGCTGGAAAGTAATCAACAACATAGTATCCTCGCTCAGTTGGCTGGGCAAAGACAAAGGCAATGTAATCTAAATCCATTGCCTGACGCACCTGCTCAAGAATTTGAGCAGTAGCACTTGCCAGATTTTTACTTTTTAAAAGTATCTCTAGGTTGGTGGTGATTATTTCAAGGAAGTCGGTTTTATCCTGAACCGCCTTTTCTAAGAGCCGTTTTTCTGATAGGTCCTGCAGATAGCTTATATAGCCTATGACCTCTCCCTTATCGTTTTTCATCACCCGTGTGAAATGATAAACATTAATTATTTCGCCAGCCTTACTCCTGATAAAAAGCCTTCCTTCCAAACTGCCCTGCTCTCGGGCTTGGCGAAGTTGCTGATTGTATTCAGCAAGGTTAAAGTTTTTAAAAATATTTTCTGGAAATTTTCCTTGAATCTCTTCTAGGCTGTAGCCGAAAAGCCTTTCAGCTTCTTTACTTATAAGACTAATTCTGCCATCTGAGTCCAGTATAGCTATGGGAATGGGAAAGCTGGTTAATATTTGCTTTTGGAAAGAAAAAAGCTGGGCAAGTTCCTTTTCAAGGGCACGAGCTTCACTAATATCTCTGATTACTAAAGCAAGGTTTTTATCTTCAACCGCCTCAGCAAATATCTCAACGGTTTTGCTTTCTCCTCGGGCGGATTTTATCTGAAGCTCTATCTGAGTGGAGCCATCAGAAGGAAGCTGGTTTAAGGCATTGCTGAGTTGGGTGTAGTTAATTCCATCTAGGTATCTGCTTAAATTTTTCCCTAACGGATTTTCTCCAAAGATTTTTTCCAGCGCTCCAAGAGCATTTAAAACCATCATCTCTCGGTTAATAATTAAAATCGCTTCTTCAATATGCTCGGCGGCTTCTTCCATAAGGCGCTCTTTTTTACCCACGCTTTTTAGGTCAATGATTTTTTGTCTGCCTGCGTAATCAGTGGTTTCAAATTCAGTGAGCTCTCCTAGCTTTTTAATCACCTCTGCCATACGCTCTGCCTGCTCCTGAATGGTGCTGATTC